>DAOVEE010000217.1 GCA_030669135.1 Candidatus Bathyarchaeota archaeon
ACCAGCTGGACCAGCTGCGGGTGCCCAAGATAGAGGCCGGTTTCCCCATAACCAGCAGGGGGGAGACCGAGGCCGTGAAGAAGATCGCCAACCTAGGGCTGGACTCCACCATAGTCGCACTGGCGCGGCCCCTGAAGAGCGACATCGACCGCGCGCTTGACTGCGACGTGCCCTATGTCCACATATTCATCAGCACCAGCGACCTCCACATCAAACACATGATGAACACCACCCGCGAGGAAGTCATGCGCCAGGCGGTGGAGGGCATAAAGTACGCCAAGGACCACGGCGTCAGGGTAGAGTTCAGTCCACAGGACGCCACCAGGACCGACATGGGGTTCCTGAAGCAGATATGTGTAGCCGCGTCGGAGGCGGGGGCCGAGATGTTGAACATCCCGGACACCGTCGGCGTCATGACTCCGAGGGTCACCTACGAGTTCTTCAAGGAGCTGAAGAAGACCGTAGACACGCCGCTCAGCGCCCACGCCCACAACGATCTGGGTCAGGCGACGGCCACAAGTCTAGCGGCAGTGGAGGCCGGCGCGGAGCAGATACACGTCTGCGTCAACGGCTTGGGGGAGCGGGCGGGCAACACCTCCCTCGAGGAGGTTGCGCTGAGCCTGGCTGCCCAGTACGAGATAGAGACGGGGCTTAACTTCCAGAAGATAGCCGAGACCAGCAGCCTGGTGGAGCGGCTTAGCGGCGTCTACATGCCGCCGTCCACACCCATCGTCGGGGACAACGCGTTCTCCCACGAGGCAGGCATCCACGTCCATGGCCTCCTGGGATTCCGCGGTAACTACGAGATCATGTCCGCCGAGTTCGTCGGCAAGAAGAGCCGGGTCGTAGCGGGAAAACACGCGGGTCGACACGGCATCTTCAAGATGGTCACGGACATGGGCTTCGAGCCAAGCGAGGAACAGTTGAAGGCCATCGCCCGGGAGGTGAAGCGCCTGGGCGACACCGGTAAGCTGGTCACCGACACCGACCTCTACGCCATAACCAAGAACATACTGGACATCAGGCAGGAGGACAGGGTGAAGCTCCAGCAGCTTCTGGTAGTCACGGGGAACAACATCGTCCCCACGGCCAGCGTCACCCTGAACGTGGACGGAAACGAGATGATAGGCAGCGGCACGGGCAACGGACCCATAGACTCCGCCATCAACGCCATAAGGAACGTGGTGAACGGGTTCGCCGACTTCACCCTGGAGAAGTTCATGATGAAGGCCATCACCGGCGGCACAGACGCCGTCGCCGACGTCACCGTCGCTGTCAGTCAGGGCGATAAGCTCATCACCGCCAACAGCGTCAACGGGGACACCGTCATGGCCAGCGTGGAGGCCATACTCAAAGGCATGAACAGGCTGCTAGACAAGAAAGGCGCATAACATGAGCACCGTAGCCGAGAAGATACTGGCCAGCCACGGCGATCTCGATGAAGTTCACCCCGGGGAGATAGTGAAGGCGAAGATAGACTTCGCGTTCATGCCGGCCCTGACGGCGGCCCTCGCCTTCTACGCAATGTACGACATAGACATCGAGAAGGTCTGGGACAGGGACAAGGTAACCATCCTTCTGGACCACATCGCCCCCGCCACCAACATTACCAACGCGTCGCTCCACAAGAAGTGCAGGGAGATCGCCAAGAAGCAGAACCTCCGGCACTTCTACGACATCAACGTGGGGGTCTGCCATCAGGTCATCCCGGAGAAGGGACACGTCTACCCTGGGATGCTCATGGTCGGCGCAGACAGCCACACCTGCACCCATGGCGCCTTCGGGGCATTCGCCACGGGCATAGGCAGCACCGACATGGGAGCCGCCATAGGCACCGGGAAACTGTGGTTCAAGGTCCCCGAGACCGTCAGGGTCAACGTTGAGGGGCGTCTAGCCCCGAGGATCATGTCCAAGGACGTTATACTCAAGACGACGAAGGAGCTGGGCGCGGACGGCGCCACCTACTGCTCCCTGGAGTTCACGGGCTCCACTATCAGGGACATGAGCGCCGGGAGCAGGATGACCCTCTGCAACATGGCCATAGAGCTGGGAGGCAAGACGGGCATCGTGGAGCCAGACGACACGACCTTCAGGTTCCTGGAGGGACGAGTCAAGCACGGGTACACACCGGTCTACAGCGACGCCGACGCCGTGTTCAGGGAGACCCTTGAGATAGACGGCGCCGCCCTTGAGCCCCAGGTGGCCTGCCCTCACGCCGTGGACAACGTCAAACCCGTCACGGATGTCGCCGGGAAGGCCGTGAACCAAGTCTTCATAGGGAGCTGCACCAACGGCAGGCTCGAGGACCTGCAGGTCGCAGCCGAGATGATGAGGGGTAAACGGATACACCCCGACGTCAGGGTCATCGCGACGCCCGCCAGCTACGAGGTGTACGACGCCGCGAACAGTCAGGGGATCATCAAGACGCTGATGGACGCGGGGGCCGTGGTGTGCAACCCCAGCTGCAGCGTCTGCTTCGGCGGCAACCACGGGATACTGGCCCCCGGCGAGGTGAGCCTCAGCACCAGCAACCGCAACTTCAGGGGACGGCAGGGAAGCACCGAGAGCTACGTCTACCTGTGCAGCCCGGCCACGGCGGCGGCAAGCGCATTGATGGGGGTCATAACCGACCCGAGGGAGGCTTAGAGGATGATTAGAGGCAAGGCATGGAACTACGGCGACGACGTGAACACCGACTTCATACTTCCGGGGATCTATCTGGAGCTCACGGACCCTGACGAGATGGGCAGACACGCCATGGAGGGCATAGACCCCGGGTTCGCCA
>DAOVEE010000022.1 GCA_030669135.1 Candidatus Bathyarchaeota archaeon
CTCGCCGAGCTGGAGGAGAGCGCCGCCCTAGCCAGGAGGGTCCTCCCCCGGTTCTGCGGGGGAACGATCTCACAGTAAGACGCCATGATAACCGTAGACGGCTCCATGATGGAAGGGGGCGGGCAGCTGCTCCGCATGGCACCCTCCTACAGCGCCATCCTCGGGGAGCCTTTCAGAATCCACAGCATAAGGGCTGGGCGAAGCCGGCCGGGCCTCAGACCGCAGCACCTGATGACCCTCAGAGCGGCGGCGGAGCTGACGGAAGCTGAGCTACGTGGCGCAGAGCTGGGATCGACGACGGTCACGTTCAAGCCGAAGAACATCAGAGGCGGCAATTACCGCTTCGACATAGGGACAGCAGGCAGTGTGACCCTGCTTCTCCAGTGCCTCGCCCCCATCGCGGCGTACGCCGACAGAAGGGTGGAGCTACACATCACAGGAGGGACGGCGGTACGGTGGTCGCCGCCTACGCCTTTCCTCAAAAACATAGTGTGGCGGGCCTTCGACGCCATGGGGCTCCGGTGCAGCTTGGAGGTGAGGCGTCACGGGTTTTACCCGAAGGGAGGAGGAGAAGTGAAGGCAGTCGTGGAGCCCACGGAGACCTTAAAGCCGTTTCTCCCCAATCATGAGCCTGTCGGTACGGTTTACGGCGTCTCTCTCTGTGGGCGGCTGCCCAGACACGTCGCCGAGCGTCAGGCGGCGTCAACCACCGAGACACTAAACGAGTCAGGGCTCAAATCAAGAGTCTCCGTCTCCCATCTGGATGGCGCCGAGGCACCCTACTCGCCTGGGAGCCTCGTCTGCCTCTGGGCAGACAACATGTTTCTCGGGTCCGACTCTCTCGGTGAACGCGGGAAGCCGGCCGAGAAGGTGGGGCGTGAAGCCGCCGCCAGCCTCGTGGATCAGATTCGGACAGGGGCCGTCGTGGACCTCCACACTTCGGACCACATGATACTTCCCTGCTCCCTGGCCGAGGGAGAGTCAAGCTTCTCCACGAGCAGATTAACGCTCCACACACTCACCGCCGTGGAGCTGGCCAAGATGTTCACGGGCGCCGAGTTCAGAGTCATGGGCCGCGAGGGCCAGCCCGCGACGATAAGCTGCACCGGTGCGGGACACACCCGTAAGTAGTGCTTATTCATGACCCTTACACCATTGATATGACTGGGGAGCCATGATTACACTTCACTACGAGAGGGGCAGGGTCAAGGTGGACGGCGGCCAAGTCTACCTGGGTACCGTGGAGCCGTCCGACGACTACCCCGCTTACATGTATCCCCAGATCATAAGACATCTAGAGGCGTCCGGGACGGAGTTCAGGGACGAGGCGATGAAAGCCCCAACGCCGCCGCCCATGCGAGCCGACATAGATCTGAGGGACTACCAGTCCGAGGCCCTCTCCAAATGGAGCCAGAGCGGGCACAGGGGCATCGTCGTGCTCCCCACAGGCGCCGGGAAGACGTTTATCGCCGTGAAGGCGATCGAGGCCCTAAAGGCGTCAGCCCTGATCACGGTGCCCACCATCGTTCTCGTGGAGCAGTGGCGTGAGGTGCTGGAGAAGTCCCTCGGGGTCACGGTGGGCGCCCTCGGCGGCGGCGAGCAGGACATCCAACCGATAACAGTCTCCACGTACGACTCGGCTAGCCTCCGGGCGAGGCATCTTGGGAACAGGTTCCAGCTGCTCGTCTTCGATGAGGTCCACCACCTGGCGGCCCCCACCTACAGAAGGATAGCCACCCGGTACCTGGCGCCATACAGGCTCGGGCTGACGGCCACCCTGCAAGAGGACGAAGCCACCATGGAACTGTACGGGGAGCTCGTGGGGCCGACCGTCTACCGCCTGGGAGTGGACAGCCTCGCAGGCAAGCACCTATCAGACTACACCGTGAAGACAGTGAAGCTGCCCCTCACCGCCGAGGAGAGAGCCGAGTACGACAGGCAGTACGAAATCTACAGGGGCTTCCTCAGGCGGCGGAACATCAGGATCAGGGGCGCCCAGGACTACCTGAGGCTGGTGCGACGCAGCGGCAGGGACCCTGAGGCCAGAAGAGCCGTACAGGCGCGGGGCAGGGCCATGGACATCGCGCTGAACGGCGGCAACAAGACCGCTTACCTGAAGAGCCTCCTCAAGGCGAACCCCGGCGAGAAGACCCTCATATTCACGAGCCACAACAAGCTGGTCTACAGGCTAAGCAGGGAGTTCCTCATCCCCGCGATAACCCACCAGACGCCCAAGGCGGAGCGGGAGGAGGTCTTGGGCGGCTTCAGGGACGGGACCTACAGGCGGATAGTGACGAGCAGGGTCTTGGACGAGGGGGTGGATGTCCCGGACGCCAGCATGGCGGTCATCATCAGCGGATCGGGGAGCAACAGGCAGTTCATCCAGCGCCTCGGCCGCATACTCCGCAAGACGCCTGGCAAGGAGGCAGTGCTCTTCGAGCTCGTCTCCGAGGGGACAGCCGAGACGTATCTCAGCGCACGGAGGAGAAGGCGTTGATGCTCCCAACCGAGCACATAAGGGTCTACAGGCGTAAAGGCGTCATCAGGCCCATCTTCCTCGGCGACGACGTTAGCCTATCGAAGACGCTGATAGCTATCTACAGGGACCACGTGGGCAGGAGGCGGGGGATCCTATCCGAAGCCTTGTCTGACTGCGAGCAGCTGGGGTACGACTACCGGCTCGTGAGGGGGCTGTCCTCCGTGCTGGAGACCAGATGCGTTTTCGCGTCTGAGGCGACGGTGCCCCCCCTGAAGGCCAGGGTGATGGTTTTCAGGGAGGCCGCTGGTAGGGTCGTGGTCACGGAGAGGGAGAGGGTGGCTGTGCTCGCCGCCGTAGCCAAGAGGCTGGGCGTCACCGTGCAGGAGCTGGACACGAGCCTGTACGGCGATCTGGAGGCTGAGCAGGTCTTAGCCGAGTTCAGCGAGCCCAAGCCTGAGGAGCTCAACCTCTTCTACAACTACGCGAACACCGTCGCCCTGCTGGCGTACTCCAGGAGCATCAACGCCGAAGCCGATGAGCCGGACGAGTACCTCCAACGGCTGGCTGAGAGAATAGGAGAGACGAAGCAAGACGACTCCAGGAAAGGCACCTCAATATCCATCAATCTGAGGTCCACCAACAGGCTCTCGCAGAGAGGGTCAAGGATCGATGATTTCGTCGCCCGGCTGTTGAACGCCGGGGCCTGGTCCATCACGGCATCCATCGTGTACCCTACCAGGAGGAAGGACGCCGCAGTCATGGAGCTGAACAGCGTCCAGCACGGCGGCCTCCTCAAGAAGGACCCCCACAGAGAGGAGCTCATCATAGACATACCCTCCAGGGAGCCTAGGAAGCCCACCCACGGCGAACTGGTAGTAGTTGAACACCTGGCCCACCGGATGGGTGTCACGGAGGAGCAGCTGCTCCGGGAGATAAGAGAGGAGGGACACGAGTACCGGGACCTGGGGGGCGTCCTCGTGACGCCGCGCAAACTAGAAGAGATCAGCAGCGCCCTCAGCGGCGTAGAGACCCTCGGGGAGGCCAAGGCCGTGCTCCGCGGGAAAGGGGTACGCACCGTCATGCCCGTGCTTGGGGCCCTCGGCTACCAGGTGGAGCCGAGGCGGCCCAGAGACGAGAGCCGGGTCTACAGGCTATAAAGCAACGTATATATCGCGCCTACCGTACAAAGAAATGGAAAGTGAAACAGAGATGGGTTACCAGCAGATACAGGGAGCGACTACGGTAGGACTCGTTTGCAGCGACGGGGTCGTGCTCGCCAGCGAGAAACGCGTCAGCTGGGGGCGGCTAGTGTCCAGCAGGCACGGGCAGAAGGTCTTCAAGCTCACGGACAACATCGGCCTCGCCTTCGCGGGCCTCATGAGCGACATGCAAGCCCTCATGAGGGAGGCTTCGGCGTACGCCAACCTCTTCAGGCTGGAGAAGGGCAGACCCATCTCCACAAAGAGCATGAGCAAGCTCATCAGCAACATGCTCTTCAACAGGCGGATGATGCCCCTCATCATGGAGACCGTGGTGGGCGGCGTAGACGAGGACGGCCCAAGCCTATTCAGCATGGACCTCATGGGCAGCCTGATCCCGGACGACTTCATCTCAGCCGGCTCCGGCGCCCCCATAGCCATGGGCGTCCTCGAGGCCGAGTACAGCAACGAGTTAGACTGTGAGGCGGGCGCGGAGCTCGTGACCAAGGCCATCAAGGCCGCGGTTGCCCGCGACGCCATGAGCGGCGACGGCATAGACATACTCATAATCAGGGCCGGAGGCGCGGAGGAGCGGTCCATCAGCCTCAGAGGCTAGCCCGAATATATATTTTATATACATTGACACCCCATGTTTTTCGGGTTGATATGGCTAAGGGAACAGAATGTAAGGTAAGGGACTGCAGCCACAACAAGGACGGCGCGTGCGCCATCGACTCCGCGTCTGAGCCGCTGCTTGACTGGATGAGCTTCTCGGGTTACTGCCCCGACTACGACGGCGAAAAGTTCCCAGGCGTCAGAGACGAGGGCAGGAAGGGTAAGAGCATCTTCAAGTAAACAACGGGTATTGTTTATCGTCCATTATTCGAAATTTATTCCCCAATGTGTCACGTTGTTGGCTAAACTTTTTTATCGGGGGCACCGGTTTCTCCTTGATTAGGGCTGGTAGTTCAGGGGTATGAATGCCTGGTTCGCAACCAGGAGGTCGGGGGTTCAAATCCCCCCCAGTCCACCATTTATCTCGCCAATCTGAGACTACCTAGCAGCAGATCAAGCTCAATCGTTTATCTGCCCCACAAGCATGATTATCTCATCTACAACTCGATCAACTGCGGCTTCCACACGTGGAGTGCATGTCACGCTGAAGATCACGGTGTCCTCAGCCTCGATACCGATGAGAACCTGCTCCGGAGGCATCTCCTCAGGCATCAGCCTCCTCCCGAGTTCAAGCGTGGTCACGAGATCTACGCCGTGGCTCGATGAGATCCTAGGTGGCTCCTCACCGTCAGCGATGTTCACGTTATAGATCGTCCCCGGCTCGGCTCCTGTCCTGATGGAGTCAACTATGATCACTCTACCGTAGCCCTTCATAGCCTCAAGGATCTCGACGCCCCCCATGGCGACATCGACGGCGTCGATCTGGGGAGCCAGCTTCTTCAGCCTGTTTACGACGTGGACTCCGGCCCCGTCGTCGCATCTTAGGAGGTTACCCACGCCAATGACGAGGGTCTTCAAGGCGTATCAGCCCCTCTGAACCGTCTCAACGAGCCGCTTCTTGTCATCGTAGATGTTGACCTTTAGAGGGGCCTTGCCTGGAAGAGTGTGGGTGCTGCACCCGAAGCAGGGGTCGTAGGCCCTGAAGGCCATCTCCACCATGTTCAGGAGGCCTTCGTTGACGTTGTTGTTTTTGATGAGGCCTTTGGCGGCGTCCCTGATGCTCATGCAAATGTCTGCGTAGTTCATTGTGGTCGCCACTACGAGGTTGACCTTCTTTATTATTCCCTCCTGGTCCAGCTTGTAGTGGTGGATGAGGGTGCCCCTCGCCGCCTCCACGACACCGACACCCTCCCCGGGCTCTCCAACCGGGTTCCTGAGGTCGGTGCCGGTGATACCGGGGTCCGTGGCCAGCTCCACCGCGCGCTCGGCGGCGTACAGCAACTCCACGAGGCGTGCCCAGTGGAAGGCCAGGGTGGACTGGATAGGTCGGCCGCCCAGCGTCTTATACATGCGCTTGTACTCCTCGGCTGCTTGAGGGGTCGCCATGCCGTCTGCGGCGTTGAGCCTGCCTAGGGGTCCGACCCTAAATACGCCGCTCCTTGGGCCGTCGGTGAACCCATCCCAGCCCACATCCTTGAGGTAAGTGAACTTGCTGTAGGTCCATGGCTCCACGTGCTCGCAGACGTGGTCCAGATAATCCTGCTCGACGAACTTGACGTACTCCTTGCCCTGCTGGTCTGTTACCCTGATGTCCCCGCCGTAGAAGTTGACATGGTTGTTATCATCCACTAAGCCCATGTTATATGTCTTCAGTTGGTATGAGTCGCTTAGGATGAGGTCCACATAGTCCTGATTCGAGAGCACCACGTCGTTGAAGAAGCCCAGGGAGAACTTGGCGAACTCCACGCTGCTCCTAGCCATGTCTTCGATGCTCTGCCTCTCCTCCTCGTTGAGGCCCTTGCTGATACCTCCGGGTACGCCGCAGGTGGGGTGAGTGGCCTTGCCCCCAAAGGTCTCCGTGATCCTCTGGCCGTAGGCGCGGTGCTTGATGACCTCCCTGCCCACGTCGAGCCCCACCTTTTTGAGGACGCCGAAGATGTTCCTCTCAGAGGGTGGAGCGTCTGGGCCAACCACGAAGTCCGGCGCCGCGAGGAAGTAGAAGTGGAGAGTGTGGTCGTAGATGAAGTACCCGCAGTTCATGAGTTCTCGGAGCTTACTCGCGGTCTCCGTGGGCTCGACGCCGTATGCAGCGTCGAGGGTCTTGGTGGAGGCTAAGTGATGAGCCACTGGGCATACGCCGCAGATGCGGGGCGTAATGATGGGCATGTCCTCCGCTTTCCGCCCCTCGCAGAACCGCTCGAAACCTCTCAGCTCAGGTATCTGGAGGTAAGCGTTCTCGACGTTTCCGTCCTCGTTGAGGAATATCTCTATCTTCCCGTGGCCCTCAAGCCTGGTTATCGGGTCTATGGTAACGATCTTCATCGCTTCACCTTTCTGTTGATTATGCTGCCCGCAAGCGAGTACTTGTAGAAGGTGCCCACAGGGTCTTTGAGCTGCGTGAGCAGCTCCTCGAAGTCGAAGCCCTCCTCCTTCTCAGCCGCCAGGCCCAGGATGGTTGACAGGGCGGAGATCATTGCTGATCCCTGCTCTATGGCTCCTGGACAGGGGCCGCCGCAGCCGGTGCACGGCATGTTGGCGTTGATGCACCGGGCCCCGCATCCCCCACGCGTCGCTGGACCCATGCAGATGAAGCCCTGCTCTAGGAGGCACTTATCTGGGTCGGGGGTATGGTCTACTATCCGCTTTATCTCGGTGATCTGTTTGTTCTCCTTCTTACGTGGGCACTCATCGCAGACCGATAGCTCGGGGGCCAGTACGGACCCCTTGGCCGGTAGCTGCCCGGACGCGATGACCCTCACAGCGTCCAGCACCAGCGATGATGGGGGCGGGCACCCGGGCAGGTAGTAGTCCACATCCACGACCCTGTCAAGGGGCTTAACAACGTCATAGAACACCGGGAGGGTTAACTCACCCTCAGGAACCTCCACCTCTGTCCGCGGCACTATCTTCTTTGGATTGACGGTTGAAGGCGATTTAAGATAAACCACATCGAAAATCTCTTCTCTGTTAGAAACGTTCGCGAGACCAGGAATACCGCCCGTGTAGGCGCATGAACCGAAGGCCACCATGTATTTTGCCTTCTTCCTGAGGAGCTTTGCTAGGTGCTCCTGCTCCGAGTTCCTCACAGCACCGTTGAAGAAGACTACGTCCATGTAGCCGTCCTCCATGGCCTCGACGTCCTTATACTTTATGTCCATGGCCACGGGCCAGAAGACCACATCGGCCACGTCGAGGACCTCCAGTAAGTCCTCGTCCATGTCTAGAACAGCGATCTCGCAGCCCCCGCAGCTTGCGGCCCAGTAGAATCCGAACTTGAGTTTACTCATCATCAACCCTCCAGCCTCTCTAATACGACCGTGGAAGGCACCTTGTTGTGGCCTATGCCTAGCTCGTCCGTGTCCAGACCCATCGCCAGCCCCAGCAGCTGGGGTATATGAAGGACGGGTAGATTGGGGCTCTCCTCCTGCATTAGCTGGCACCTCTCATACGTGAGGTAGCAGAAGGGGCAAGCCGTCACGAGGGCGTCACCGTACTGCTTCACCGTCTTGACTTTGTCGAGGCCGACGCTCCAGGTCACGTTCTCCCTTACCCCCATAACGGGGCCCGCGCAGCACTCCAGCTTGTTGGGATAATCTATGGGCTCGGCGCCCGTCGTGGCTACCAAGTCGTCTAGAACCGTGGGATTCTCCGGGTCGTCGCTCATGAGTATCTCCTTGGGCTTCAGCATGTGGCATCCATAGTGGCTTGCCACCTTGAGGCCCCTGAAGCTCTTCTCCATCTTCTCCTGGATGGCGTCGAGGCCCACATCCTCCTTGAGCATCCTGACGTAGTGCTTGACCTCCACCGTGCCCTTGAACTCCTTCCCTGCCTCGGCTAGGACATCGTTGACCTCGGCCCTGAGCTTGGGGTTCTCCTTTAGCTCTCTGTTGGCCTTGGTTAGGACCTCTGTGCACCCGTTACAGATGGTGACTACGTCGAGGCCCATCTCCTCGGCTATGGCTATGTTCCTGGCGGCGACGGCCAGCCCCGTCTTGTGGTCAAGAGTCTCCAGGTAGGTGGTCCCGCAGCAGCCTGAGCCGGGCATGTCCAGCAGCTCGACTCCCAGCTTCTCGGCCACCTTCCTCGCCGACTTCTCGTAGCCAGGGAGCCTTGAGAGGGTTGTGCAGCCCACGAAGAAAGCGTACTTCACCGCGTGCTCGCCTCCACCTTTCCGAGGAACCCGGTGGCCCTCATGACGGCTTCGATGCCGTCCGTGTCGGGGACGGGGGCGGGGGGTAGGCCGTCGTCCTCCCTCATCTCGTTCTCGAACTCGTCTATCTCGTATATGTAGCCCATCTCGGCTACACCCTCCATGAGCGCCTTGAAGCCTGGGAGCAGGTGGCCCTCGTCGAGGCTGATCCTGCGGAGAGCCGACACTATCTCCGACACATGCACCTCCTGGGGGCAGTGCTCGTAGCAGGTGTAGCACCCCGCGCAGAGGTACAGGAGATCGCCCTCCATGAGCCGCTCCTTCTGCCCGTACATGACGAGCCGGGCAATCTGCCTAGGCCTGAACTCGGGGACCCGCTTCGCTATGGGGCAGTCAGCCGTGCAGGTTCCGCACTGGTAGCAGCGCATTAATTTTTCTGCGCCGGGGGTCTCCATGACCTTCCTTCTGAACTCCTTGGCTTCCCGTGAAACCGTGATCGTCATCCTAATCGTCCTCCGCAACAGCCATCGCCTTCATGGAGGCTGGGCCCATCTCCTTGAGCTGGTTGGTGAACTCTGTGACCACCCTCGCGAACTTCTCTCCCTCGGCGGCGCTCACCCATTCGAGTCTGAGCCTGCGCTCATCCATGCCCATCTGGATCATGAGCTTCTTCAGCATGGCGACCCGCCTCTTAGCCTTCAGGTTACCTGAGATGTAGTGGCAGTCGTTGGGCGGGTGGCACCCGGCCACTAGCACGCCGTCGGCGCCGTTCCTGAAGGCTTCCAGTATGTGGGCTGGGTGGACCCTGCCGCTGCACATGACCCTGATCACCCGTAGGTTCGGCGGATACTGGAATCTGCTTACGCCCGCCAGGTCCGCCCCAGCGTAGCTGCACCAGTTGCAGAGGAAGCCCACGATCTTAGGCTCGTAGCTCACGCCTCGACCTCCTGCAACGCCGTGATAATCTGGCTTAGTATCTCCGTGTCGGTGAAGTGGCCCGCCGTTATTGCCCCAGATGGGCATGTGGCCACGCATACTCCGCAGCCCTTGCAGACCTCGGGTATGACGTGGCTACGGACCTTGCCCTCCTCGTCCTCCACCATCTCGATGGCATTGAACTCGCAGACGTGCTCGCACATCCTGCAGCCACTGCACCTATCCTCGTCCACCTTGGCGATGGCTCCATCCACCTCGATGGTGGGCTGGCTGAGGATAGTCAGCGCCCTTGCGGCTGCGCC
Source organism: Candidatus Bathyarchaeota archaeon (assembly GCA_030669135.1). Classification (GTDB taxonomy): domain Archaea; phylum Thermoproteota; class Bathyarchaeia; order TCS64; family TCS64; genus RBG-16-57-9. The sequence continues at coordinate 9,742 of DAOVEE010000022.1, forward strand.
TGACGCCTGGCTTATGCACTCGTCCAAGGTCTTGGGACCGTGGGCGAGGCCGGCTAGGAAGACGCCGTCGGTGGCGAAGTCTAGGGGCCTCAGCTTCATGTGGGCCTCTAGGAAGAAGCCGTCCTTGCTGAGGGGCACCTTGAACATTCCCGCCAGCTTGGCGTTATCCTCTGAGGGCAGGATGGCTGCCGCCAGCACCACGGCGTCGGCGGGTATCGCCACCTTCTCCCTGAGAACAGGGTCGGTGACGGTCACCCTGAGGCCGCCCTGTTCCTCGACGATGGGCTTGTCCTCGTCCGTGTACCTGATGAAGATGACTCCCCTGTCGGCTGCCTCCCTGTAGTAGTCCTCCTTGAACCCGTAGGTCCTCATGTCCTTGTAGAGGACGTAGATGTCGGCGTCGGGGTTAGTCTCCTTGATCCTCAGGGCGTTGGTCACCGCCCCTGTGCAGCATACTCTGGAGCAGTAGGTGCGCTCCTCGCATCGGGAGCCCACGCACTGGATCATGACGACCGTGTCGGGCTTGTAGCCCTTGTGTAGCTTAGCCTCCAGCTCGAACTGGGTCATGACGCCCTCCGAGCCGTAGAGGTACTCCGTGGGTTTGTACTCGACGCCGCCTGTGGCTATGATGGCGACGCCGTGGTTCACCACCGTCTCACCCCTCTCGCTTACAAGGGTTGACTCAAAGTTACCGATGTACCCGTGGGCGTCGGCTAATTGTGTCCCAAGATGTACCTCGATGTTAGGGTGGCCGCTGACACGTTCAACCAGCTTCCATAGCTCCTCCTCCGGGTTCTCACCGGTCGGAACATACTTGATGTGCCTCAGGTTTCCCCCAAGCTCACCGGCTTTCTCCACCAGGTGGACCTCGTAACCCTGGTCGGCTATCTCTAGGGCGCTGGTCATGCCGCTGAGGCCGCCCCCGATGACGAGGGCCACGGGCGTCGTCTTAATGACCGGCTTCTCCAGGGGCTTCAGGAGCCTGGCCTTGGCGACGGCCATCCTCACGAGGCCCTTGGCCTTCTCCGTGGCGGCCTCGTGCTGGTGCATGTGCACCCAGCTGCACTGGTCCCTGATGTTGGCCATCTCGAAGAGGTACTCGTTCAGGCCCGCCTCCCTGAGGGTGGCCCTGAAGAGGGGTTCATGGGTCCTGGGGGTGCAGCTGGCGACCACTACCCTGTTTAGGTCGTACTCCAGGATATTCTCCTTTATCTTGTCCTGGGTGTCCTGGCTGCATGTGTAGAGGTTCTGTTCGGCGTAGGCGACGCCGGGCAGTGTCCTGGCGTACTCCACCACATCAGGGACGTCTACGACGCCCCCGATGTTGATGCCGCAGTGGCAGACGAACACCCCGACGCGGGGCTCCACGCCGGCTACGTCCTTCTCCGCCGGGTACTCAACCTTGGTGATCAGCTTGCCCCGCTCCTGCGCGATCCCCTTGGAGGCTTTTGCGGCCGCTCCGCTGGCCTGGGCCACGCTGTCAGGGATGTCTTTGGGTCCCTGGAAGGCGCCGCACACATAGACTCCTGGCCTCGAGGTCTCCAGCGGCTTGAAGAGGCTGGTCTTGGCGAAACCGTGCCTGTTGAGCTCGATGCCCACGGCGTCGGACAGTTCGGCTGAGTCATGGGGAGGGTTCAGCCCCACGCTTAGAACCACTATGTCGAAACTCTCCTCCTTGACCTCGCCGTCCTCGACGTAGCTGAGGAGGATGTCGCGGCTCCCCGGCACCTGCCTCGTGGATGCCACCCTCGACCTTATGAACCGGACCCCGTGCTCCTTCTCGGCCCTGATGTAGTAGTCGTCGAACTCCTTGCCGAAGGCGCGGAGGTCCATGAAGAAAATGGTGGCCTCCAAGCCGGGGTTGTGCTCCTGGGCTATGACGGCCTCCTTCATGGCGTACATGCAGCAGACTCCGCTGCAGTAGGAGTTGCCTACCCGCTCATCTCGTGAGCCTATGCACTGGAGGAAGGCCACCTTCTTGGGGAGGTCACCGTCGCTTGGCCGGAGAACCGTGCCCCTGTAGGGGCCCGTGGCGCTGAGGATCCTCTCGAACTCCATGCTGGTGACGACGTTGGGGTACCTGCCGTACCCGTACTCCGTCAGGGTGGAAGGGTCGAAGGCCTCGAAGCCGGGTGCCAGTATGACTGATCCGATGTTGAGTTCAAACGTGACGTCTTCCTCATCGTACACGACTGCCTCCGCTTTACAGACCTCGGCGCATATGCCACACCCGATGCACTTCGACTTGTCGATGGTGGCGATGAGTGGGACCGCCTGAGGGTACTTGATGTATGCGCTGCTCCGCTTAGCCATGCCCATATTGTACTCGTCGATGGCCTCGACGGGGCACTTCCTGGCGCAGTCACCGCACCCAGTACACTTCTCGGGGTCGATGCGCCTGGCCTTCCTCTTCAGCGTAGCGGTGAAGTCTCCTTCCTCTCCCTTCAGCTCGACGATCTCGGTGTAGGTCAGGAGCTCTACGTTGGGATGTCTCCCTGCCCCAACCAGCTTGGGAGCCAGAATACACATGGCGCAGTCATTGGTGGGGAAGGTCTTGTCGAGCTGGGTCATGACTCCTCCGATGGTGGGCTCCTTGTCCATGAGGTATACCTTGAAGCCGGCGTCAGCTAGATCCAGACTTGCCTGGATGCCGGCTATGCCCCCTCCTAAGACAAGTACTGCCCCTACTGCTTTCATCTACTGGACCTCCATCGCCCTGTAGACGGGGGAGTTCCCCTGCACCTCATGCAGGTCCACCCAGCCTCTTTGACGTAAAGCTACTACGTGATCCAGGATAATCCTGGAGTCGATCCCGGTTTCAGCTGAAAGGCCTTTAACTGACATGGGCTTCACGGATAGAATCAGTCTTATCTTGTTGCGCGTGAACTCCGTTTCCACGACTTCTTCCATTATCCTGTCAAACTCCTCTTGGGTCATTTCTTCGCCGTATACGTTGCCCTCGGTCACGAGCTTCTCCTCCTTTCCCACGAGGGCGCGTAGCCTGTACTCCGCCGCCGCCGCCTTCGCCGCCATGAGGTTAAGCTTGACACATGGGTCAGTGACAGCTGGGTTGGGGCCCAGTTCTCTGACTTGATCGGTGAACCCGGTGACGATATCGGCGAACCTCTGTCCCTCTGACGCCGAGACCCAATCCAACATTATCCTCCCGGGCTCCAGACCCGCCTTGGCTACGAGTCTCTCAAGGAGACCGTACTTTCGCTTCGCGTGTAGGTTGCCGTCGATATAGTGGCAGTCGCCGATGTGGCAGCCGGTGATCATCACTCCGTCCGCACCCTCAGCGAGGAAGCCGAGGGGAAGGGCCGGGTCTACTCTGCCGCTGCACATCACCCTTATGATGCGTAGGTTGGTGGGGTACTGGATCCTGCTGACCCCCGCGAGGTCCGCCCCAGCGTAGCTACACCAGTTACACAGGAATCCAATGATCTTTGGCTCGAAATCGGTCATCTCTTATGCCTCCTTCAGGGCGGCCAGCCCCTGCGCCTCCAGCTCCTCGTTGGTGAAGTGCCTCATGGTTATCGCTCTCTCGGGGCAGCTCGCCCCACAGACGCCGCAGCCCTTACACACCGCCGACGTGACCTGTGCGAGCCCCCTCTCGTTCTTCGTTATGGCGTTGTAGACGCACAGTTCGATGCATGTGCCGCAGCCGCTGCACTTCGCCTCGTCCACGACGCTGGTGATGGCCGCCGTCTTGAGCCTGCCCTTCGCCATGGGTATGCCTGCCCTGGACGCGGCTCCCCTAGCCTGCGAGACGCTCTCAGCCACCTCCTTGGGGCTGTGAGCCGTGCCGCAGACGTAGATGCCGTCGGTGGCGAAGTCCAGGGGCCTGAGCTTGACGTGGGCCTCCATGAAGAATCGGTCGGAGTTGAGGGGCACCTTCAGGTGCTTTGAGAGCGCCTCGTTGTCCTCGTTGGGGATGATGGGCGCCGAGAGAACAACCATGTCGGTCTCGATGGTTAGCTCCTCGTCGAGCAGAGGGCTGTAGACCCTCACCATTGGCCCCCTCTTCCCCCCTGTGACCTCTGGTAGCCTCTCCTTGTCGTACATTACAAGCTTGACTCCGCTCTTCTTGGCGTCATACTCCATCATGGAGAACTCTATGCCATAGGTCTGGAGGTCCCTGTACAGGATGTATACGTCACGCTTGGGGTTCTCCTTTACCAGCTTTATGGCGTTCTTTATGGCCTCGGTGCAGCAGACCCTTGAGCAGTAAGGCCTCTCCTCGTTGCGGGACCCTGCACACTGGATCATCACCAGGGTCTTGACGCCGTCCAGCCTACCTCCTTCTTTGAACAGCTGCTCAAGCTCCATTTGTGTGACGACGTTGTCAACCTGACCGTAGCCGTAGAGTCCCTCGGGGCTCAGGTAATCTGCCCCCGTCGCGACGATGATGGTCCCCACGCTGAGCATCTCGGGTTCTCCACGAGTCTCGATCCCCACATCGAAGCTACCTATGAACCCCTTGACATCCGCCACCCTGGAATCGAGATGAACAGTGACGTCGGTGGACGCCTTCACTCTCTTGATGAGGGGGTTGATTACCTCGCTCGCCTTGACGTTTGAGGAAAAGAGGGTGTCAAGCTTAAGCAGGGTCCCTCCAAGCCTATCCTCCTTCTCCACTAGATGAACCTTGAAGCCTTGATCCGCCAGAGATAAAGCGGATGTGAGCCCCGACACTCCGCCCCCGATCACGAGGCCAGTGGGCCGTATATCGATCTCGGGCTCCTCCTCCGGAACGAGGAGCCTTGCCTTGGCGACGGCCATCCGCACGAGGCTCTTGGCCTTCTGCGTCGCTTTCTCGGGCTCATGCATGTGCACCCAGCTGCACTGGTCCCTGATGTTGGCCATCTCGAACACGTACTTGTTGAGCCCCGCCTCCTCGCAAGCCGACTGGAATAGCGGCTCATGGGTCCTGGGGGTGCAGGAGGCCACGACAACCCTGTTCAGCTCGTACTTCTTGATGGCTTCCTGTATCTTCTGCAGCCCATCAGATGAACACATGTAGAGGTTGGGCTCGGCGTAGACCACGTCGGGGAGGCCTGTCGCGTACTCCACCACATCGGGGACGTCCACGTAGCCCCCGATGTTGATGCCGCAGTGGCAGACGAACACCCCTATCCTAGGCTCCTCGCTCATGAAGCGCACCTCCTCGATACCTCGGCGGCACACGCGGCGGTGGCGCTGGCCTCGGCCACGGACTCGGGGATGTCCCTGGGGCCGTGGCAGCAGCCGCAGACGAAGACGCCCGGAACGTCTGTCTCGATTGGGCTTCTCACCGGGTCCTTCGACTTGAAGAACCCCCACTCGTCGAGCTTGAGGCCTAGGACACCCGCGAGCTCCCTGTTCCCGGGACGCGCAATCATCGTGGTGCAGAGGACAACCAAGTCCATCTCCTTCTCGTAGACGTTTCCCGTCATCGTGTCTTCGTACCAGATGGCTAGGTCCTTGGTGAGAGGGTTCCGCCTTATCTCGCCAGGCTTGCCTCTGACGTACTCGACACCCCAATGCTGTTTTGCCCTGTCCACGAACTGCTGGAACCCTTGGCCGAAGACCTTGAGGTCTATATAGAATATCGTTACCTCTGAGCCGGGGTCGTGCTCCTTGATCAGCACGGCCTCCTTCGTCGCGTACATGCAGCAGACGCTGCTGCAGTAGGGGTATCCCTTCTTATGGGTCCTGGAGCCCACGCACTGTATGAAGGCTATTCTGTCGGCGTGCTTTCCGTCTGAGGGCCTGTTAAGGTGGCCGCCAGTAGGCCCCGAGGCGCAGACCAGCCTCTCGAACTCCATGGATGTGATGACATCCTTGTATCTCCCGTACCCGTACTCCCCGAACTCGATTGGGTTAAGCTCCTAGAACCCGGTCGCCACGATTATCGAGGAGACGTTGAGGCTAATCTCCTCCGGCTGCTGCTCGTAGTCGATGGCACCCGCGGGGCAGACCTTGCTGCAGACCTGGCATATCCCTTTCTGGAAGTAGAGGCAGTGTTCACGGTC
>DAOVEE010000233.1 GCA_030669135.1 Candidatus Bathyarchaeota archaeon
ACTATGCCGAGGCTCCTGAACTGGATCTCGAATATCCTGATCTTGCCGTACCGTTTCTCCTTGAGGAGCCCCAGCTCCTTGAGCTTCATGAGGTGCCTCTCCACGCTCGTGTAGTTGAGGCCGGTGCGGCGGCTCACCTCGCTTATGTTGAGCTCCCCGCTCTCGGTGAGCACCTGGAGCACCCTGATGCGGCCCCTGCTGCCGAGGATCTCCTCGACCATCAGCTCCTCTCTACGACGCATCAATGATCCTCGCCACCTCCTTCTCCAGCTCCTCGGCTGGTATCTTCTCCAGGCTGATGAGCTGGGTCCTGCCCTGGCTGCTTGCCTGTAGCTTGACGTTGACGAAGTCCAGGCTCTTCAGGTTTTTGAGGTACTTCCAGTACTGGGTGTGGCCCCGGGGCTTCTCCGTGTACTCCTCGCAGACCAGGCGGTAGGCTTCCTCGATCTCGCCCGTGGTGCCGTGGGTCACGTCGTTGGCCTTGAAGAACCGTGCGACCGCCAGGAGCACAAGCTTCTCGTGGGGGCTGAGCTGCCTGACCGCCTCCTTGTTCAGGGTCTGGAAGATCCCCATGGAGGCCGTCCTCACGTGCTCGGGCTGGATCTGGGCTGCGTCGCTCTGCTCCGCCATCCTGCCTGAGCCGTGGAGCACGTCGATGGCGTACCTGGCGTCGCTGTTCTCCTTGTAAGCCAGCTCGCTGATGAAGTCCACTATCTCCATGGGCACCGCGTCCTTCCTGAACGCCCTCTCGACGCGGTACAGGAGTATGTCGGCCAGCTGGGCCTGGTCGTAGTCCCGCATCCTTATGACGTTGCGCTGGAGGCTGCTCAGGGTGCTCCGGTCCAGCTTCCTGAAGACCTCTGGGTCCTTGCTGAGGAACATGATGTTGAGGCGGCGGGGCTCATCTGGCTCGGTCTCGTGGAACCGGGTCAGGTAGTAGAGGGCGTCGCTGCCCTCGTTCTCGATGAGGACGTCCACCTCGTCCAAGGCAAGGAGTATCTGGGTGTTGTCCTCGTCCATGATCTTCCTGAGTATGTCCATCAGCTCGTTGGCGGCGTAGCCCCTCTCAGGGAACTCGGGGCGTAGCCGCTTGACCACCTGGCTGAGGATCATGAAGAGGCTGCCCCTCTGCTCCCTGCAGTTGACGTGGATGTACTCGTAGGTGACGCGGCGGCGCTCGGCCTTGCTGCGGAGGCTCCGCCCGTAGTAGTGGGCTAGGAGGGTCTTGCCGCTCCCGACGCCGCCGAGTATGATGACCTTCTGGCTCATCTCGTAGGGGGCTGCGACCATGTGGTCGAAAAGACTCTCCAAAGCCCTGAACTCCGCCTCGCGGTGGAGTATGACATCGGGTACATAGCTGATGTCGAGTATGGCCTCATCGATGAAGACGCCTCGTTGTGTCATCTAACCCCCGTTGAGGGTCGCAGAAAGGGAATTTATGCATTTCGTAGGTTCTAACACACAGAAAGTGGAGGGGTGAGTGAAAGTGGAACCTCCGGGAAAACCTATATCGAGACAGAGCAAACAATAGTCGTGTCACCATGTCCCCGCGAAGCTTCAAGACCGGGAAGATACCGTCCGACGTCCTGAGGAGACTCGTGTTCAACAGGCTGGGGGTGCCCACCGACAGGGTTCTCAGCGGCCCAGGCGTGGGCGAGGACGCCGCCGTCATCGACATGGGGGACAGGGTGCTTGTCGCGAAGGGTGACCCCATCACGGGCGCCGAGGGTAAAATCGGGTGGCTCTCTGTCCACATAAACGCCAACGACATAGCGTCCACCGGGGCGAGGCCTCTCTGGTTCGTCTGCATCGCCCTCCTCCCGGAGGGGGCGGACGAGTCCATGTTGAAAGGCATCATGGATGACATCCACGAGGCCTGCCTGGATGTGGGTGCCAGCCTCGTTGGGGGGCACACCGAGACGACCCCCGGCCTGGATAGACCTATACTGGCTGGGTTCATGATGGGGGAGGCGCAGAGGGACAGGTACGTCACTACGGGCGGCGCCAGACCAGGCGACATCATCATATTGACGAAGGGCGCAGGGATAGAGGGGACCGCCGTCATCGCGTCCGACCTCAGAGACCATCTGAAGGGGAAGGTGGACGACCAGGTGGTCGAGAGAGGGGCCGCGATGGTTAGATGGATCAGCGTCGTCCCGGAGGCCATGAAAGCTGTTGAAGCCGGCTCACCCAACTCCCTGCACGACCCGACGGAGGGCGGCCTCATAAACGGGCTCTGGGAGATGGCTGAGGCGGCGGACGTGGGCCTGAAGGTGGATAGGGCGTCGATACCTATACCCTACGAGACGAGGCAGATATGCGGAGCCCTAGGCGTAGACCCGTTAAAGCTCCTAGGCTCGGGGGCGCTCCTCATCACCGCTCAGCCGGGCGAGGCCGAAAAGATCATGAGTGCCCTGACGAAGGAAGGGATCAAGGCCTCGGTGATCGGCGAGGTGACGCCGCTGTCCGAGGGGAGGCTCCTCGTAGACGAGAAGGGAAGCCATGAGCCCATCGAGGCCGTGGAGCAGGACGAGATATACAGAATCCTCGACGAGCTAAGCT
>DAOVEE010000285.1 GCA_030669135.1 Candidatus Bathyarchaeota archaeon
CCACCTGGTTGCGGTTATTATTCTTTCCTAGGGTGAAGACCAGGCTGCCGTGGGCCTCCTCGTGTTCAAGGCCGCAGGCCAGAAGGGTGTGGCTGGGCTCCAGGGTCTTGGCGGCGCACGCCGAGCCTGTGCTCAACTGTATCCCCAGGTCGTCGAGGCTGAGCATGAGGGCCTCCCCCTCTATGTAGCTGAACCTGATGTTGGCGTTGTTGGGCAGTCTCTCGCTGGGGTGGCCGTTGAGGTACGACTCCGGGATGGCGTCGAGCACCCCCTCTATGAGCCTGTCCCTGAGGGCGGCGAGCCTCGTGGACTCCGCCTCCATCTCTTGTTTCGCGAGTCTGGCGGCCTCGCCCATCCCCACGATGCCGGGGACGTTCTCCGTTCCGGAGCGTATGCCGTTCTCCTGGCCCCCGCCTATCATGTGGGGCTTGACCCTCACTCCCTTCTTTATGCAGAGGGCGCCGACGCCTTTGAGGCCGTAGACGTCGTTGCTGCTCAGAGTCATTAGGTCGACGCCCAGCTCCTTCACGTCTAGCGGCACCTGGCCCGCCGCGGCGGTGGCGTCTGTGTGGAACAGGGCGCCGTGGCTGTGCGCCAATTCGGCGGCCTCCCTTATGGGCTGAAGGGTCCCTATCTCGCCGTTGGCGGCCATGACGGTCACCAGCACCGTGTCGTCGTCCACAAGCTTCTCCAGCTCCATCAGGTCGAGCACCCCTGCCTCGTCCACGGGGCACTCGGCGACCTTGAAGCCCATCCTGGACAGCTCCTTGCATATGTTGATGACGCTGATGTGCTCCACGGCTGACCTCACGACTTTGCTGCCTTTCTTCCTGTTGCGGAGCGCGCCGCCGAGGAGAGCGAGGTTGTTGGCCTCGGTGGCGCCGGACGTGAACACTATCTCGGAAGAGTCGGCGTTGATCAGTTCTGCGACGCTGCTCCTCGCCTCCTTCAATGCCTCAAGCGCCTTGAACCCCTCCGAGTGGAACGAGGCGGGGTTGCCGACGTGCTCGGTGAAATACGGCTTCATGGCGTCGAAGACGCGGGGGTCGACGGGGCGCCCCGCGCCGTGGTCCATGTAGACTCTGATGGACATTACTTCTCCAAGAGACACCATGGAGTATAAAGAATGGGTAATTCGTCGCAGATGGCGACCAGTGGCCTCATTTCTTTATATGTAGGGTTACCTCGTCGCCGTCCCTCGTGACGCCGATCACCTCGTAGCCCATCCTCTCTGCCAGCCTGCGAATGTCTGCTTCGGCGGCGGGGTCGTCGGCAGAGACCTCCAGTACCTGGCCTTTCTCCATCTCGTCCAGCGCCATCCGCGTCCTGAATATGGGCTCCGGGCAGTAAAGCCCAGTGCAGTCCAGCACCTTGTCGGGTTCCATCTTTGTTAGCTCCGTTCCCCGGCGGCCGGGGTGATGATAGGTTTAGCGAAACGGGGCGATTTAAAACGAATGGTGGCGGATGCTTCTCTTAGTATCCCCTTATCCAGGTTCTGGCGACGTTGAATAGGATTAGGATAGCCATCACTATTATGACGAGGGTGATGTTTCTCGGCGCGGAGATGGTTCTCGCTTGGGTGTATATGAAGTAAAGGATGATGAACGCAGCTATGGCGACTAGTGTGATCTTGATCTGTTTCATTCGAATCTCATGGTTAACACAAAACGCATTAAGAAAGGTTTTGGAACAATGGAATTTGATTGATGGGCCGGGCAGGGATCGAATCTGC
>DAOVEE010000134.1 GCA_030669135.1 Candidatus Bathyarchaeota archaeon
GACTATGTAACCGGCTACATATCCGAGGAGGACGCCGCCGAGCACCTTCACCAGCGTTATTTGCAGGACCTCGAAGCTGGTTATGGTCCCCGCCTCGATAATTATGAGGAGTATGCTGTAGACGATGATGGCGAATCCGTCGTTGAACAGGCTCTCCCCGGCCACTATGAGCTGGAAACGCCTAATCACGCCGAGCTGCTTGAACGTCGCGATTACCGATACAGGGTCGGTGGGGGCCACTATTATCCCCAGCATGAACGACTCGATCCAAGTTAGGCCCAGGATGTAGTGGGTGTACAGCCCCACCGCAGCCACCATCAGCGCAGTACCCAGTACCGCGTAGGTCAGTATAATGTCGCTGTCGTCTATCAAGCCCTCTATGTCCAAGGTGAGGGTCTCGTTGAATAAAATGGGCGGCAGGAGGATGGTGAGGAAGATCGCCGGCGAGAGCTCAGGCAGGGTGAGCCTGGGCACCCAGGCCGCCAGTAATCCAGCGAATATGAACGCTATGGTGGACGGGAAGTTGACCTGACGGGCCACGAGGGAGATCACCACGACCAGGATGAGGATATTGTATATCGCATCAAACTGACCGAGCCCAACCTCCATAGGTAATCAGTCTTCTAGAAGATACCGAAAATAAAAGCTATACACCATATTGTTCTATGGTTACAAGCCACTAAGCGAGACAGCCTCGGAAAATGAGTGAAAAAACGTATCAAGCGCTTATATCAAGAGGTAGAAGCCTATCCCATCGTTTACTAGCCCTCACATAGTATAGAGCAGCGGAAAAGAGACTAAAGAGGATAAAACACCCGTTTTTGCGCCTTTTAGATGCAGAAACCCCGTTTTTTTGCCTTTTTATCTGGTTTGGGTGGAGGGTTGTCGAGGTGCAGCCCAAGGATGTCTTCGGGACGGGGGAAACCGTCTTATGAACATGTACCGGAATTGGATTCATGATGTTCGGCCGCACGAGGGTAAGGCTGGTTAGGGGCGACATCACGCACCAGGAGACCGACGCTGTGGTGAACGCCGCGAACAGCAGCCTGATGGGCGGCGGAGGGGTGGACGGAGCCATACACAGGGCCGGTGGCCCAGCGATCCTCTCGGAGTGTATGGAGATAAGGAGGACAAGGTACCCGGACGGGCTCCCCACCGGGGAGGCAGTTATAACATCTGGCGGCAACCTGAGGGCCCGGTATGTGATCCACACCGTGGGTCCGGTCTGGCGGGGCGGAGGCAGCGACGAGGAGAAGCTGCTGGCCGCCGCCTACAGGAACTCGCTCCGGGTCGCCCAGGAGAACGGGTTGAGGACGATAGCGTTCCCCTCCATAAGCACCGGCGCTTACGGGTACCCGGTGGAGAAGGCCGCCTGGACCGCCCTCTCGGCGGTCAAGGGTTTCATCGAGGAGACCCCCATCCTCGACGAGGTCGTCTTCGTGCTGTTCAGCGAGGGGGACTACGAGGCATACTTGAGGGCCTTAACGGCGTTATGGTAGAGAATTAGATTCAGGGCGGGTAGGGCCGACGGTTAGGGGCGCCACTCGCCTCTCATCACGTCAGGCGTGTAGCCCTTCAAGGCTCCGGGGCTGAAGCCCAGCGTCTTCTCCTGCTCCGCCGACTTGTACGCGGCCATCATGAGCTGGGTAACGAGCAAGCCGTCCATCCAGTTCTCGCGGGGCATCCTGCCCTCCCTGAAGCACTCCACCATGTGCCTGTTCTCGTGCTGGTAGCCGTAGGCGACGGCCTCGTCGGGGATCACAGGCATCAAGCCCTGCTCGGCGGCCTGCTTCTCCAAGAACTCCTCGCTGGGCGGCGCCTCCACGTTCCTGCTGAAGAAGACGGTGAGCTCCTGGCTGAGGCTGTTTATGGCGAGGCTGTACTCTGGGCCGAGGGCTTCGAGGCTGAGCCTGAGGCCGGGGCCCACGTAGTTCCAGCTGGTCTTCGCCTCCGAGAGGAGGAGCTGTCCTTCGTCGTCCTCGTATAGTATGTTCACGGAGGCGTAGTCCTCGGCAGGAGCCTCACGGTAGTCGACGCCGTGGGTCTCCTTTAGCTGGGAGAGGTACGGCTCCCGGGTCCACTTGAGGGACGCTGTCGCGGCCTGCACCTTGAGGGGCTTCAGGCTGGTCTTGGGCTTCTCCGGGTCTGACAATAGGTACCTGTCGGCCTCGATGCTGTGGCAGCTCATGTCGAGGAGGACGCCCCCGCCGCTCAGCCGGGGGTCCCAGAACCAACTGTTGTAGGGGCCTCCGTGCTCCTCCGCCGCCCGGGCGAGGTATGGCCGGCCCGTGTTGGCGGCGCCGTGCCTCCACACAGCCTCCTTCCCCTTCACGACCGAAGGGGCGAAGACCTGGTTCTCCAGGTAGCCGTGGAGGAGCCCCGTGCCTTCCATGAGCCTCATCATCTCATCTGCCTCGTCCACGGTCCTCGCCAAGGGCTTCTCGCAGGCGACGCCGACCAGGTCGTTCCGGCCCTGCTTGGCCTCCTCGGCCACCGCCTCCACGGTCTCTAACCTTGTGAAGTTGGGTGTCATGACCCAGACCGCGTCCACGCCGGGGTCCTCCAGCATCTCGTGGAGGTCGGTGTACACGGCGGGCTTACCCAGACCGAGGGTCTCGGTGTAGGAGGCGAGCTCCCTGGCCGAAGCCTCCCTGTGGTTGTAGATGGCCTTGATGTCAGCGCCGCGCACCCCCGTCCAGGACGCAGCCATGAAACGCGCGATGAACCCCGCACCGATGAACCCCACGCCAAGTCTATTCAAGATGAGTCACGTGTATGATTCACCCTCATGGGTGATATGTTTTTCACGCCTCCCTCAGCAGGAAGGAAAAGAGGCGCTGTGTTACTCGAGCCCATTTTGGGTCCGTATTAAACAGCCGGGGGGGCTAGAGCTGTATCACCTGGTCCATCTTTGAGCCGAGACGCGTCATGAGGGTCCTCTCGCGCCGGGATACGCCGGTGCCCAGGTCGTCGCCATGATCGGAGCCTATGCAGCCCGTGAGTACGACGGTGTCTACCTCCCTGATGGCGTCCCAGAGGGTCTGCAGCGTGCCTCTCTGCAGGTGAAGGTGGACGTAGTTTATGAAGAGCGTGTCCGTCGAGCCCTTGAACTGTTCTAGCAGGGCCTCCGTTATGTCGCGGTTGTACTCGGCGAGCCTGACGAGCTCCTCGGGGGTCTCGGCGGTGATCCTCGGGGTCTTCACGAGCTTGCTGCTCAACACCCTGACCCTGGGAGAGTCGCCGTTGTACAGGCGACCGCCAACATGGGCGCCGTCCTTGGTGCGAAGCGACGGAGAGAAGTCTATGACCGTGATGAGCCCCTTCGCCTCCTCTATGGCTTCCTCCAAGAGTCTCCGCGCGTACTCGATCTTACCTGAGCCCAGGTCCCCCGTGATCAGGGTCTTCCTGCCGTTGAGGTCCGAGTAGGAGTACTCCATGCGTATACACCCTATTATATTGGAGCCGGTGGCTCCCATACCACGAGAGAACGTTTCAACCTTTTCCCTCCGCCAGCATTATCTGGTTCAGGTTCCTCGGGTCGACCCTGAGTCCTCTCAGCCGAGCGCCTCCCAGCTCCCCCCGTCTCTCAGAGTCATTACTTATATAAGATTTAAGCCCTGTGGGGCTGACCGATATCCATGAGGCTGAAGGCGGGAGACGCTGCTCCGGGCTTCGAGTTGGACTCCGTGAACATGGGCGCCGTATCCTTGGAGGCCCTCAGGGGCGATGCGGTTCTGCTGGTCTTCGGCAGGTACTTCGGGTGCCCCGTTTGCCAGTATGACTTCGACCTGCTACTAGGCATCCAAGAAGAGGTGATAGAGAAGGCCCGGATAGTGTATCTGGTGCAGTCCACGCCGGAGTCAGCTAGGGCGTTCATCGAGGGCATGGATGTGATGTTCCCCGTGATCCCGGTGCCCAAGACGGACGGCGGGTACAGGGTCTACGACGACTACTGCGTAGGCAGGGTGAGCGTAGGTATCCTGGTGGCCGTGTTGAGGAGGTCGAGAGACGCCGGGAGGGCGGGGAAGAAGCACGGCCCATACGAGGGGACGGAGACCCAGTCCCCCGCAGACTTCGTGGTGGATGGGAGCGGGATCATCAGGCGGGCTCACTACGGTCTTTTCGAGCCGGAGGATGTCCTCGGCGCTCTGGGCCGTCTGAGCTGACGGCGGCGGTAAACGTATCGACCATGCATGGGAAGCGCCACGTTTAAGGGGTGCCTGCTGTCTAACACGATCGTGTCTGGAAAGAGATTCCTCCCGATTTTCGTCTTGGCGGCGCTGGCCGTGGTCGCCTCTTTCGCTTATGCGAATACCACTGTGGAGGCTGAGGGCGTGGAAAGCATAGAATCAGCCTACGTTATACCCACTCCCTCTAAGTCGTGGACGCTCTACGAGGAGATCCATTGTCCGGGGGAGCTCCACTACTACAGAGTGGATCTTGGTGAGGGGGAGAGGCTCGTCGTCAGACTCTTCGTGCCGGTGGGGGAGGCCTCGTCGTTTACGCCGAGTCTGGTGGTGATGGGGCCAGACATGGGTGGCGGTGAGGTGCCTGAGGCGTTGGAGGTTCCCGAGGGGTACGGCTTGGAGCTGGTGGAGGGAAACAGGTCGCTGGGGCCAGAGTATGAGCCCTATACGCCTGCGAGCTACATCTACCTGGCAGAGTACCGCCACGAGCCAAAAGGGCCCGCAACTTACTACTTCGCCGTCTACGAGCCAGAGGAAGAGGGGAGGTACGGTCTGGAGGTGGGCTACGTCGAGGAGTTCACCGCCATGGAGTGGGTGAGGGTGCCCGTAGACGTTTTCGGTACCAAGCTCTGGGAGGGGCAGAATCCCCTCCTGGTGTTTGGGCCGTTGGTGGCCACCGTCGCCCTGGGTGTCTGGTACGTCAACGGCAGAGAGACGATCAAGGGGGCGCCCATGTGGCTCGGGCTGGGTGCGTCGATGCTCTACGTGGGGACCGCCGTGAACATGTTCACCCAGATGGTGTTAGCCTTGGCCGCCTCCGGTTTCAGCAGCGGCAGCCTCCTCACATCGATCTTCATATCGGTTCAGCTGGGCCTCGGCTACTCCATCCTCCAGAAGACGCTCAATGACCGCAGGAAGAGAGACCCAAAGAACAGGCTCATAATCGCGGGCTACGGCGTCCTCGGCTTGCTGGTCTGGGCAGGGGTGCTCGTCGGGCCGGCGCTGCTGCTAGCCTCAGCGGTGTACCCGGACCGTTAACCCTATTCGATATGCAGCAACTCGTTTTCGCCGGTACCCCC
>DAOVEE010000143.1 GCA_030669135.1 Candidatus Bathyarchaeota archaeon
GTTACTTGGAATAAGCGTTTTTTGGCACGATCGGGGGCTTGTTGGGTTTTGTATCAAGTTACTAGTAATCTATGAAAAAAATTCTGGCTGGGCTCTTACTGGTTACTTGGAACGGCGGCTTCATGGTTAAGGGTGAATAAATCAGATTTCGTCGAAGGGCCATATGGGCCTCGGTATGTTCCTGTAGGTGAACCACTCGAGGTTCGGCGTGGTCAGTCCCGGCGCGTCCACCTCGATCACCTTCTTGCTGAAGGGCTCGTAGGCGGCTCTGAAGTGGCCCCTGCTCTTAAGGACCAGTATCTTCTTGTCCGTGGGCTCGACGCCGTTCCGCCTGTAGACCTCGGGGTCGTTAGGGGCGTGGCTCCTCTCGGTGAGGATGATCTCGACGCCCTGAACGTCGATGACGGCTGTCCTGCCTACGTCGGCGGGCACCCCGACGGCCATGGCCTTGTGGATGAACCTGCCGTCGGTGATGGTGCGGACTGTGCCCTTCACCCTGAGGGGCTTC
This sequence comes from Candidatus Bathyarchaeota archaeon, assembly GCA_030669135.1. Taxonomy (GTDB): domain Archaea; phylum Thermoproteota; class Bathyarchaeia; order TCS64; family TCS64; genus RBG-16-57-9. The sequence continues at coordinate 509 of DAOVEE010000143.1, forward strand.
CCGTGATAGTCGTCGGTCTTGCCGCCGATATCCATGTCTAGGGTCCCCTTCACGCCTACCTCTATCGCCTTGGCCACCGCCTCGGGATCCTTGATGCACGCGACGCCCACGTTCTCGGCGCCCTGCTTCAGCAGCTCCCTAAGTATCTCGGTGCCGTCCCCAGGGGCTCCTCCGCCGGGGTTATCCGCCACGTCTGCGAGTATGATCGGGCCCTCGGGTGCGTCCATCGCCGTCTTAACCGCCTCCACGAGGGGGGTTAGCGGCTTCAGGAACTCCTCCCTGAGGCCCCACATCTGCTCCCCCAGCTCGTCGCATAGCCTCTGGGCCAGCCCCGGGTCATCGTCCGTGACGGCCACCACCGCCGAGCCCACCCTATCCACGTCTGCGTAGGGGAACGCAGGGAAGAGGCATACGTTGAGGACGCCTGGCTGCTTTTCCATGCGCCTCGCCGTCTCCAGCAGCTTCACCATCGGCCCCTCCGCGGTGCGCTGGTTTATCGTCGGCGGCACCATCCTGAGCTTCCTGTGGGCGACGACGGGCCTGATCTCGCCGCGCACCGTCCTGACCATGGCTTCGGCGGCCTCTACGCCCCTCTCGTACATGTCCACGTGGGGGTTTGTGTCGTAGCCGTAGATGGCGTCGCAGTGCTCCACCATCATCTCCGAGATGAGGCCGTGGAGGTCCAGGGTGACGATGACTGGGGTGTCGCCCACCAGCGCCTTGACCTCGCGGAGCAGCGTCCCCTCCGCCTCGGGAACATCCTCCGCGATCATGGCGCCGTGGAGGGCGAGGAGAACCCCGTCCACCCTCCCCGCGCCTCTGATGCCCTCCTTGATCTTTTCCACTATCTCCCGGTAGTCCTCGTTCCTGAGGGGCCCCGCCGGAGTGGCGCCGGCCATGATGGTTGGTACATATTTGAAGCCCTCACGCTCCAGTACGTCGATGTAGCCGCCGACGCCGCTCCTCGTACCCTTGAGAGTCTCCACGATCTCGTCGCCGTAGATGGGGCGAAAATCCTCCAGCGTAGTCTTCACGGTGCTGAAGGTGTTGGTCTCATGCGACATGCCGCCGATGACTATACGATAACCTGACATGGTAAAACCTGAACCGTTGCCGTATTTAATATGAGGGCAACCCGAAAGTATTGACGATTATCGAAGACCAAGAGACAGGTGTTCATGGTAAGAAATGAGGGGCGAAAAAATAGAGGATTCATCTGAGGGTGACGATCTCCTTCGCGTACTTCTCCAGCTTGGAGTCGTCGAGCTCCACGCCCAGCCCCGGGCCGTCCGGCACGTGGACGAAGCCGCCCTCGAACCGGATGGGCTTCTTGACGACGTCGTCCTTCATCCACTCGGGGAAACCAGACAGCTCGCACTTGTGGGTGATGACACGCCTGTACGCCGAGATTATCTGGGTGGCGGCGGCGAGGCTGACGCCCATCTCCACGTCGTCGTGGAACATGCACGGAATGTTCATCACCCGGGCCATCTCCAGCAGCCTCCTGGCCCCGGTGACTCCGCCCCACGGCCTATAGGTCTTGAGCCCGAGCACCCCGACGGCGCCTACGTCTATGAGGTTCTTGACGTCCGAGAGCAGGTACATGGACTCATGGGGCATGATGGGCGTGTCCACCGCAGCCGCGACCTCGGCGAGGGAACCGAAGTCCCACCACACCGTGGGCTGCTCCACCAGCTCGACGCCGTACGGCTCGATGGCCCGTATCATCTTCACGGCGTCGGCGACGCCATACCCCTGGTTGCAGTCCACCCTCAGCGAGACGTCTTCTCCGACCGCCTCACGGACGGCGGCGGTACACTCCACGTCCTTGCCGGGACCGATCTTGAGCCTGATCCCTGTGTAGCCCTCGGCTACGAGCCCCTCGGCGGTCGAGGCCACCTCCTCCGGCTCACCTAGGCCGATGAGGGCCACGTTGGGTATCTTCTCCGGCGGTGATCCGCCCATCAGCCGGTGCACCGGAACCCCTAGGGCCTTGCCCACGATGTCCCAGAGAGCCATGTCTATGGCGGCCTTAGCCATGCTGTATGTGGGCGCGATGTAGTCCATCCTCGCCCAGATCTCCTCGGTCTCGAAGGGGTCCACGCCGAGCACCTGGGGAGCCAGCCACCTCTCTATGACGGCTGCGACCACGGGCTGTGACTCCGGGGAAAGCGGCGGAAGCGGCGGGCACTCGCCCACCCCGGTGACTCCCTCGTCTGTGTGCACCCGCGTCAGTATGAACTCGAAGGGCTCGCCCTCCCCCAGGTTGCCGTAACGGGCCAGCTTCAGCACCTTGCACCGCGGTATATCCACGGGGATGACTTCGATCTCTTTGATCCTCAACTCAGACACCTACGATAAACCTCATCGACTGAATATATCAGGTTTAAACACGGTTGTTCTGGGAGCTTGGCTCGATACGAGATTTTATCATACATAATGGTGACTCAAGTAGAGGAGTAGATTCCATGGTTTTTGGCTCTGATAAGCTCAGGTACGAGGTGGTCGATGGATGGGGCCGGCTCCCTGAGGGGTGGAGCTTCGGACACGTCATAGGGGTCGCCGTCGACTCATGTGACGACGTCTACGTCCTCAACAGGGGCGAGCACCCCGTGATAGTGTTCGACTGTGACGGCTCCTTCAAGGGTTCATGGGGCGAGGGAGTCTTCAACGCCCCCCACGGCATCTACGTCGACGGCGAGGTCGCCTACATCTCGGACTACAGGGACCACACCGTCAGGAAGTTCACCCTCGAAGGCGAGCATCTCCGCACGTGGGGGACCAAGGATCAGCCCGGCGGGGAGGGGGAACCCTTCAACAGGCCCACGGACGTGGCGATAGCCCCCGCCGGCGAGATGTACGTCTCGGACGGCTACGGGAACGCCAGGGTCCACAAGTACTCGAGGGACGGCGAGCTCCTCCTCTCGTGGGGGGAGCACGGCTCCGGGCCGGGCCAGTTCGAATTAGTCCACGACGTCTGGGTAGCAGCGGATGGACGGGTGTTTGTCGCGGACAGGCAGAACCACAGGATACAGATATTCACGCCGGACGGGGAATATATAACGGAGTGGACCGGCCTCCGCCAGCCCTGCGGCGTCTACATCGACGACGAGGAGCTGGTATACATACCTGAACTCCAAGCCAGGTTCAGCATACTGGACATGGAGGGACGGGTCGTCGCCAGGTGGGGCGGGGAGAAGAGCAGGGAGCCGGGGCTCTTCATCGCGCCTCACTGCGCGTGGGTCGACTCCAGGGGAGACCTCTACGTGGGGGAGACTCTGGAGGGCAGCAGGATACAGAAGTTCGAGAGAAAGTAACCATGGAAACCGTGGCGGGCTCGGCGCGATCCTGACCCATACAGGGTAGGTTCTACTTCGGTCTCAGGGTCGCAAGGAGCGTGCCTAGATTGAGTCCAGTGCTGCGGCGAACTCGTCCAGCCGGATGCCCGTCCTCGCCGTGAGGACGTCGTGGACTCTCTGGTAGTGTTCCTTCGATTCCTTCATCATCTCGACCACCTCAGGCTTCAGCCCCACCGAGTCGACGCCGCCGTCCATGGTCGTGGCGAAGTCGATGATCCTCCTCGTGGCGGCCATGACCTCGAAGTACTCGATGTCCGTGACCTCTTTTCCACTCTGCTCGGTGTATCCGGTGAGGATGGGGTCTCTGAACATCTCCCCGCCGAACGTAGTGTAGAGAAGCATTGTCCAGCCGAGGTCCATCCTGTAGTCCCCGATAGTGGACGCGCCCCAGTCGATGACCGCCTCCGAGCCGTCCTCCCTCAACATGACGTTCATTCCATGGTAGTCCATGTGGAGAAGCGACTGGGGTACTTGGTCGATATAGAGCTTACGTTCCATCAGCCAACCTACGACAGGCTTCAGCCAAGATAGTTGCTCCTGAGCAGTTCTCCCATACCAGTCAAGACTGTCCTGGACGTGGTCGTCGTGACACGGTAATTCCGGAACATCCTTGAAGGGAGTGATGTCGAGCCGATGTAGCCGGACAAACAGCCGGATTAGACGGGTCAAACCTTTTTGAAACTCCTCGGGTTCTTCGTTCCTGTATGCGGCGTCCAACGTCGTTCCGAGGATTCTCTCCATGAAGATGAACGGCTTCCCGATAGCCTCTCCAGATACTTCATGGCTGTAGACCCGGGGCACGGGGTAACCAGCCTCACCCAGCTTCCTCATCAAGCTATACTCTTTAGCTGACTTGCGCCCTGCGTTGTCTCCCTGGAAAACCCGTAGAACCCTATGCTCCTTGATCTGGTCTCCGTTTTTCGTTGAATCGACCTCGAGCGTGTACAGCTCGGTCTCCCAGCCCATGTTTATCTCGTCGAGGCTGGTGACGGATAGGTTAGTTCTATCTGGGTACAGTGGCTTGAGGTAGGTTACGAGCCGTTCGGCTAGGCGTTGCTTGTTCATCCTGAAATGGTCTGTGGGTCGGGGATTAAAAAGGGAACTCAGGTCTGGTAATCACATTAAGATAGTTAGACTCGCATGAAAAGCGGGTTCTGTGGCGTATACTCAAGATAATGAGCGGATACAGCGTGCTTGTGATTTACGGCTTACTTGGATTAACCAGTTAGCCAATGAGAGGTGTTTCTTGG
>DAOVEE010000120.1 GCA_030669135.1 Candidatus Bathyarchaeota archaeon
ATTTCCCAAGGGGGCTTCATTCTATTTTTGAGAGCATGTTCAGCATGCCTTGGATCCAGCGGAGATAGCTGTTGACGGCCGCCCTCATGGCCGTGGTGTCGCTGGCCTCCGTGGATATGACTATCCCGTCCACGCCCCTTCGGACATAGGTGCTGGACCTCTCAGAGGAAGGCGACTCGACCTCCGGCCTCAATGCGTCTATGACCGCCTCAACTACCTCCTCGGGCACCATGACATGTATCTCCGCCGAGGCTTTCTTGATGAGGCCTTCGTTGAACATTTTCATTTAAAAAAGGTTTTAAAAAATTAGGCTTGAGCGCGTATCCTGTGGGAAGCCTGGCCCAGCCTGGTCGATGGGGTGTAGGCTCCTCCGGCGAACTTGTAGCCGCACTTCCTGCAGCTCCAGAGGCCCACGCTGACGCGTCTCACGGATGGGCTGGCGCAGCTGGGGCACTTGTGGTACGCCCTAGCCGTCTCCATTATCCTGCCGTAGCGTTTACGGAGAGTGGCTCCGCCCCTCGTCCGCATTCCGATGTTCTTTCTCTTCTTTTTTGCCATTACTCGCCCGCCAATGCTATAGCCTTTATTTCTGCCGACTTCTCCGACGCGATATTTATGCATTTCTTTATCTCGTCCAAGGTGAAGCCGACTGGGCCGCGTTTCTGTATGGCGTTCAGGTTGCCGTTCTCGTCTACGGTGATGGTTATCCTGCCGTCCTTGACCTCCTCCTCGTCGTACGTGGGGTCGACGATGAGAGAGTCGCCTATCTTGCACACTGTGACGGCGAGGGGGTGAGCCCTCAGCTTCAGTTTCTCGGTCTTATCCGTCTTCTTGATCTCGCCCTTCTTCGATACCTTGTACTCCGGTGCCTCCGTTGTGGTGAGCGCGGCCAGCGCCCCGGCGGAGCACGCGTCGATGAGGTTTCCGTCGTAGTTCAGCACGTATAGGTCGACGAAGATCATCTGGACCTTCACGCCCGAGATGAGGCCGAGCTTACTCATGTCGATTATCTCGGCGGCCCTCAGGCCCCTGTCGACTACCCGGGCAAGCTCTATGGCGTCTTTCGGTGGTGGGCCAGGCTCCCACGTCGGGTGAGCCACGGGCGTGTACTCTGCGTTCACCATCATGACGCCCGCGTCGGGGGTGTCCTCGAAGGGGTGGCCTATGCCGATCTTAACCCCAACCACCACGTGGGTCTTTCCCAGCTTCACTTCCGCCGATCCCTCGGACTTTGCTAGGAAGTTAGTCTTTATCTCCAGGTCCCTGTACTGCAGAAGCTCTCTGCCGTCCATCCTTTTCCCTGTGGCCACTACGTCCACGATCTTCTTGCGCTTAAGTCGGGATACTATGTTGTTGCTCATTCCTCTTCAGCCTCCTCGACTGGTTCCTCTTCCTCTGGAGCCTCTTCAGTTTCCTCCGTGGCCTCGACCATCCCGTACTTCTTCTTCAGGGCCTCTTTCTGTATCTCATAGATCTGCTTGCATCCCTCGATGGCGAGCTCGATGCACTTTTCAGTCTCATCTTGGGTCATGATGCCCTCCATCTGTAGCAGGGTCACCTGGTCATTCTTGGGCAGGTACGCTACGGGGACGTCTGACTCGCCATTCTTGTCCTCGTAGTCGCCGAGGTCAAGGATCAGGTTGCCTTCGTATTTGCCTGAGGCGCACGATGACACTAAGTCCTTCATGGGGATGCCCGCGTCGGCTAGGGCCACTGCGGCTGCGTTTATGGACGCGCATCGTGTGCCCCCGTCGGCCTCTATGATCTCCACGAAGACGTCTATGACGCTCCGCGGGTACCGTTCGAGGAAGAGCGCCGGCTCGATGGCGTCCGTCATGACCATGCTGATCTCCTTGTCCCTCCTCGAGGGTGCCGGCGAACGCCTCGGGTCGACGCTGAAAGGCGCCATGTGGTACCTGCATCTCAGTATTCCCATGTTGGGTTTGCTGAACCGTTTAGGGTGCATCTCCCTTGGACCGTAAACTCCCGCGATGATCTTGTTGCGGCCCATCTCGATGTAGGCGGAGCCGTCTGCGTTGGGAATCACTCCGCTCTCAATGTGTATGGGTCTGAGTTCGTCGGGTTTCCGCCCGTCCACTCTCGTCCACTTCTTTTTAGAGGTTTTCCTCTTAGTGGTTTTCTTTTTAGTCGTTTTACTCAATTTCTATCCTCCTTAATCGTTCTAAGGTACTCCTGGATCCTGTTGGTGAGGCCCGATGTGTGGGCCTCTGTCTCGATCTTGTGGATTACCTTTACAACTAGTTCCTCGTCCTCCCGGTTCCGGCCGTTGATCAGTATTTTTCCGTTCTGACCTATGGTGATCTGGCACCGGGTACCCCTGAGGATCATGTTGATCATGCTTCCCTTCTTCCCGATGAGTCGGGGTATCTTAGAGGGCGTTATCTTCATTATGAAGCCCTCATGGACCTTTCCCAGGTCCCTGCCCAAGATGGACAGAATGGGTGTCCTACGTCTGTCGAGGTCAACGATCTTGGCTACCACGACGTCGCCCACGTCCAGCACCCTCGTCATGTCGAAGTTGGTCCTGAACGACTTGTTGATGGCATCGGGCATCGTCAGTATGGCATTCACCGAGGTACTGATGTCGACGACCCACTGCCCCAGCTCGATGTCACTAACCATACCCACGACCAGGTCCCCCACGAGCGGGGTGTAAGTGCCCTCAAGGGCGATCACTGATACCCGGTCCTTGCTGTAGTTGACTAGCCCCACCTTGTTGGAGTAGACGTTTCCCTCGCTCCTGAACGTGTTCTCCCCCGTCCTGATGCGGCCCTCATATAACAGGTCGCCTGGGACGACTATGTCACGTGTCTCGAATTTTACGCTCAATCTCTTCTTCCTTCTCTACTTCACTATCTTCGACTGGATGTTGCCTTGGGTTGACTTCCCCAGCGCCTCGAGCATCTCCATCTGCATGGCCGCCGGCAGCTCCACCACTGCTATCCATGAGCCGTCCGACTGCCACTCGTCCCTCTTTATCTCGCCGAAGTCCTTAGCTATCCCGTAGCTTTTTCCCGTGTACTCGGCGGGGACCTTTATGGCTATCTGGATGTTGTCGCTGCTCATGGGCAGTATATGCCGCAGCGCGTCGACCACGTCTTTCACCTGCTCTTCCGCGTCCTTGAGGGGGTCTATCTGGACCCTGACGTCCTCGAGGGCGTTCTCTATCCTCACCGGAGGGTGAGGGAGCTTGGTCTTGGGGTCGACGTAGGTGCGTGAGATGATGTGGATTATCTGCCTCCATTTCTGCTCCATCATCTCCCTGCGCTGCTGGGTGTTCAGCTGGAAGATCCCCTTCTCGAAGAGGATCTCAGCGACTTCCAATGGGTCGCTGGTCCCGAAGGCGTTCTCCAGTTTCTCCGCTGACGCCTTCTCTCCTTTGTTGGCGTCAGTGAATATGGTGTCTACGAGGAGTACGTTGCGTACTTCGCCTGGTTCTCCTCTCTTATACGCCAGTCCCTTGTCTGGGTCAACCATTATCTCGAATTTCTCGCTACCAGTCTGGTAGCGGACAAGGGTGTACTTGGCGCTCATGGTTGAGTCTCCTCCTACTGGAGGTGCTTATCCACTTCCTCTTCGGTCAGTCTCTTGAAGGTCTTGGTTTCCACCGGGATCACCGCGACCTTGACCGTCTTGGACGTTACGGGTGCGTCGGACGCCACGTTCACCGCCTCTATTGCCAGCTTAACTGCCTCGTCTAGAGACACATCGTCCCTGTACTTCTCCTCGAGGAGCCGGTTGGCTTCTTCGTTCTTCCTGCCGACGGCGGTGGCCTTGAACCCCCTGTAGGCTCCGCTGGGGTCGGTGGTCAGGACACGGCTGCCTGTGGCGTCGTACCCCGCGATGATCATGCTGACGCCGAAAGGGCGTACGCCGGCGTGCTGCGTGTATACCTGGGCAAGGTCCCCCAGCCTCCTGGCGAGCACCTCGATGTCGACGGGCTCGTCGTACAGGAGCTTGTTGCTCTGGCAGTACACCCTGGCTTGGTCGATGAGCACTCTGGCGTCGCTGCTGAGGCCGGCGATGGCCGAGGCGACGTGGTCGTCGAGCTGGTATATCTTCCTGAAGTAGTCTGGGTCCTCTAGGTCGCTCTCCGGGGTCTCGTTTGCGGCTAGCACCGCCCCCTCGGGGCAGGCGACCCCGACCACTGGGGCACCCCGTTTCACTAGCTCGAGGGCGTACTCGACCTGGTATAGCCGGCCTTCCGGCGAAAATATGGTTATGGCCCTGTCATAGGCTCTAGGCATGAACAAATCCTTTCACTCCATGTGTCCGCTTTCTCTCTGTTTCTATACACCAGTATTGATACTGACTAAAAAACTTAGTTGAGAGACAGGACACGAGAATAACTAGTCGAGTCAAGCAGGGGTGGTGGTGGCGCCCTGGCCGGGATTCGAACCCGGGATCGTCCGGGTGACAGCCGGACATACTGGGCCTGACTATACTACCAGGGCAAGCGTGGAGTCTAGGATAAGGCGATGGATAATAAAGTTTGCGTCTGACGGTTACTTGTACTGCTTCGCTATGAGCATCGTCGCGGTCAGGAAGATGTTGGGTATCGCTCTCAGCTTCTCGATGATGAATGTGTCGAGGGTCTTCATGTCGGATGTCTTTACCTTTATGACGGCGTCATACTCCCCGTAGATGACCGCGACCTCTTCCACTTCCTGGTACTTTGTGAGGGTCTCACAGACCTGGTCCTCTGAACCGGACTTTATGTTCATCATTATGTATGCTTCTATACTCAAACGTACTTCACACCTCGGCTATCTGCTCATAGCCTAAAACACCACTCTTATTCATGCTAGAAAAGGGTTTTGGGTAGCTGTGCCTGCACTACACTAGGTCATCCAGCCGACTCCCTGACACCGCGGGATGCGGCTTCGTAATAAAAGGGACCTCTTATGGCTTCAAGTAATGGATGTCGGAGACATCAGTCACATCTTGGAGACCCCGGTTTCCACCTCTAGCCGTGAAAACAGGTCCGTGAAGATAGGGACCGGGGGTTGGGCCTACCTGCCCCTGGAAGAGGAGGATAGGCTCAGGGCCTACGCAGGGCTCTTCGACTACGTCGAAGTGAACACGACCTTCTACCACATGCCTAGGCTGAGCACGGTGAGGTCCTGGAGGCGGAGGGTGCCCCCCGGGTTCACTTTCTCGGTGAAGTGCAATCGTAGGGCCACCCACGAGCTGGGCTTGACGCCTGTCGAGGAGACCTTCCGGGTGCTTGAGCGCATGAGGATGGCGCTGCGGCTGCTCCGCTCCGATATGCTCGTCTTACAGACTCCTCCCAGCTTAACGGTGGATGAGAGGAAGGTCCGCGAGGTCGCGGCAATCTTACCGAGCGCCGGGCTCGGTGGGACCCAGGTCTTCTGGGAGGCTAGGTCGCCGAACAGCCGGGACCGTGTCAAAGCTGTCAGGGCGGAGATGCTTCGTGAGGGGATGGTGCCTGTGGTGGACCTCGCCAGGGAGCCCCCGGTCCCCGGCTCCCCTGTGGCGTACTCGAGGATGTTCGGGGCCTCCGCTTTTGACGGCGACCTCCTCTCGAAGATATACCAGAGGGTAACAGGTTGGCGCGGGGACGCCGCGGTGCTGACGTTCCACGGCGGCAACATGTACGTGGATGCTCTGAGGTACAAGAGACGGTTCTCTACCTAGGTTACTGAAAAAATGTTGTGGCTCTACAAGGGATCGGCTTCGCTGGGTGAAGGAACGGGGCTTCAGTCGCCGGCAGGCGAGTAGCTGGCCATGATGCGCCCCATTTCGGTGAGGCTCACGGGCACTCCCTTGTTGTCCTTGGTGCCGGCGTTTATCAGGTCGGCGTCCCTGAGCCCCT
>DAOVEE010000270.1 GCA_030669135.1 Candidatus Bathyarchaeota archaeon
CCGGTGTCGAGGACCTCCTGGTTGTTCTCGCAGTACAGCTGAATCCAGCCCGTGTCCCTCTGGGCCATCAGGTCTGTGTGATCCGGCCCCATGGTCCTGACGCCCCTGTTGGCGACCGCCATCACAACGGGGAGCCTGTACCTGGCGGTGCCGTGAAGCGCGTGGTGCATGTACAGCAGACCCGGCCCGGAGGTGGCGGTGAAGGCCCTCACCCCCGCTATGGACGCCGCCATGCACACCAGCTGGGCGGTTATCTCGCCCTCGACGTTGACGAACTCGGCGTCCAGCTCACCGCTCGCCACCATGTCCGAGAGATACTGGACTATGGTTGTCTGCGGCGTTATGGGGTAAGCGGAGATGAGCCTCGTCCTCGCAAGCTTCACCGCGTACGCCACCGCCTTGTTCCCGACCATCACTTCAGACTTCAACGCTTCATGCCTCCTCCAGCTTCATCTCTATCGCACCCACCGGGCACTCCTCCGCGCAGATACCGCAGCCCTTACAGTAACTATAGCTTACCTCGGCCTTCCCCTCGACCATCTTAATAGCCGTCTCTGGGCAGTACACCCAGCAACGTTTACAGCCGACGCACGTGTCCACGTCGATCACGGGGCGGAACAGTCGCCAGTCGGCCACGTCCCTCGAATACGATATGATGGGCTCCATGGACTTCGCCTCCACACGCTCCGCCTTCGGGACGTCTGAGGCGTCCACGGGCTCAGAGACCGCCTCGAAGGCCTCACGCATGGCCCGGATGTTAGACTCGACTATCCTCTCGGGGAACTCCCTCCTGACCGCCTCCTCCAGGGAGGCCAGGTTGACCAGACCCGTGACCTTGGCGAACGCCCCCAGTACAGCCGTGTTGGTTATAGGCCTCCCCAGAGTCTCGAGGGCTATCCTGGTCGCGTCCACTGTGGCGACCCTGAAGCCGCCGGAGAGCCCTGCGTCCATGATGGTCCCCGGGTGGTTAACCAGCACCAAGCCGTCTTCCTTCAGCCCCCGGGTCACGTCGACGGATCGGCCCAGCAGGGGGTCCAGGACGACGACTATGTCAGGCTCGTGAACCAGGTCCCTCTCCTTTATGTGCTCGTCGGCTATCCTGCAGAACGCGACGACAGGCGCCCCCCGGCGCTCCGTGCCGTACTGAGGTATCGCCTGAGTGTATTTGCCGTCGATGTGAACGGCTGAGGACAGCATCCTCACGCCCGTGACCGCGCCCTGTCCTCCTCTGCCGTGGAACCGTATCTCGATCAATGGGTTTTACTCCTCCGAATAATTTAATTGTTTTAATATTAAACATTTGTACATCGATTAAAAAGACTGGGCTCGACGGAGGCCAGAAACTCGTCCAGAAAGGGCGTCGTCTGCTGAAAGCCAAATTACACAAATAGGCGCCGATAATATGTGACGTGGTGGCAGAGTTGCCGAAGTTACCGGTTACCCCGGCCTCGAAGCTCCTCGACGAGGCGGGCGTCGAGTACACGAAGCATCTGTACGACTACAGGAAGTCCGGCGCCGTCGCGGCGGCTAGGCAGATGGGGGTGGATGAACACGCCGTCGTCAAGACGCTGGTCATGGAAGACGACGCGGGGAACCCGTTCATAGTGCTCATGCACGGCGAGAAGGAGGTGAGCCTCAAGAAGCTGGCGCGGGTGATAGGCGCCAAGAACGTGAAGACGACGACCAAGAGGGACGCGCAGCGCCTCACCGGCTACACGGTGGGCGGCATAAGCCCCTTCGGCACGAGGAGGCGGCTGCCAGTCATCGTCCAGTCAACGATACTGGGCCTACCCTACCTCTACATCAACGCGGGGAGGCGGGGCTTCATCGTAGGCATGAAGCCAGAGGCGCTGATAAAGCTCTTGAACCCTAAACCCGTCGACGTCGCACGTTGACCATTAATCCACGAAACAGACGCTTTCTATGACCAAACATACGCCTGAACCCTTCACTCTCCTTCTAGGCGCCTGCCCTCGGTCCATATGGCTAGGATGAGGCCGCCTATGACTGCGAGGGCGTAGTGGTAGAGGTTGAAGGCCAGCAGCTG
>DAOVEE010000254.1 GCA_030669135.1 Candidatus Bathyarchaeota archaeon
GACCTCCCCGGCGCAGGAGGCGTAGACGAGTGGGTGGTCTACGGGGCCCACTACGAGGGACACGACATAGCCGTGGGGGCCCTTGACGACGCCACGGGCGCCGCTGTGGTCATGGAGATCGCCCGCATCCTGGCGAAGGAGCGGGGCAGCCTCAAGCGGAACATGAGGTTCATACTCTTCGGCGCCGAGGAGATAGGGCTCCACGGCAGCAGGGCCTACGTAGGGGCTCACCCCGAGATGATGCCCAGGATCAGGTTTATGCTCAACTTCGACGCCGCGGGCCGCGCCGGCCGTCAAGGTTTCTGCGTACACGGCTGGCCCGGGCTGGACCCGTTCTTCAAGGAAATCATAGCCGACATAGGCGTGGACTTGCCCCTCTGGAGCCGCGTCGGCCCGTACAGCGATCACTGGCCCTTCCTCCTGGAGGGTGTGCCCACCGCCACCATGGGCGACCCCGAGGAGGCGCGCATGAGGGCCGGCAGGGGCTTCGGGCACACAAGGTTCGACACCGTGGACAAGGCGAACCTCCGCGCCATGCGCGAGTGCGTAGCCAACGCCGCCGTGGCGGCCGTGCGCCTATGCAACGCGGACGACTGGCCGGTTGAGCACAGAAGTAAAGAGGAGATCGACATGATCATCGAGGACGCAGGGATACACGAGACGGTGCGGCTGGGTGTGAGGCTCAAGGAGTACCTTGAGGCCAAGAAGGATGAGCTCCGCCCGGAGACCCTCGTCTACCTCGAACGGCTCTCCGGGAGCATGGAGGAGGTCATCTAGCCTCCTTTTTTGTTATGGAGAACCACTTCTTTCTGGGCTCGGGAGATTTCATTCATTTTTTAATCTTGAAGCCATCACCAAGGCGAGGCAGCTCACCGCGATGCTCGCCGTGAAGGGGCCTCGGAGCCCGAAGCCCTCGAAGAGGTATGCGCCTATGAGGGGAGCTGGGAACACGATGATCCCTCTCAGGCCGTTGATGCTGCCGTAGAGGCTGCCCCTCTCCTGCTCCGGCACTGCCTTGGCGAGGAAGCTGTTGTAGGAGGGGTCCCAGAGCCCCATGGCTAGGCCCCTGAACACCTGGAGGACGAGCAGCACCGGGAACGATCTGAACACGGCGTAGCCTGCGAAGCTCGCGATGGCTAGGAGCACAGATGCCCTGAGGAAGACGGGTGACCCGTAGCGGTCAACGAGGTTGCCGACGGGGATCAGGGCGAGGGAGGTGGTGGCCGTGGCGACGGTCATTAGGACGCCGATCTGGAGCAGGCTGAGGCCGAGGGACTCGTACAGCATGGCGACGAGGATGCCTCCGTTGATGCTCCAGCTGAACCTGTCGAGTATGGAGAGGAGGTAGACGTCACGCAGATCGCCTCTGGGATTTATGACGCCGACGATGTTTCTTCTGACGGCGGCCCAGTCCATGGGTTTCCTCTCTTTCAGGGTCTCCTCGACGCCGAAGAAGAAGACCAGGGTCGCCGCCACCTCGCCTACTAGGACGAGTTTGATGACGTTGACCAGTCCGACGTTGTCCCCTATGTAGCCGGCGAATAGCTTGCTGTAGAGGCCGGGGAGGAACCAGGTTAGGCTCAGGAGGCTGATGGATAGCCCGATTCTCTTGGCGTCGACCGACTCGGCGAATATGGGGTAGAAGCTGGGCTCCCCTAGGCTGTCCGCTATAGAGTACAGCACTATGACGGGTATGAGCCACCGCCAGTCCCGGGCGTAGACGCTGATGAAAAGCCCCGCTATGCTTGCGAGGTAGTAGCCGTTGATGACGGTTTTACGGCCCCAGCTGTCACAGAGCTCCCCGGTGACGAACTGGAGGCCGTTGGTGACCAGAGTATAGAGGCTCTGCATGCTGCCTATGATGGCCATGCTGCCTATGATGGCCATGCTGCCTATGATGGCCATGCTGCCGCCTAGGCTGATTATGTATGGCTGCCAGACTAGTTCATGCATCTGCCACGCGGTGCCCTCGATAAGCCCACTCGCTATTAGCCCCGGTATGTTCCCGCGGAGGGATAGGCTGTCACGTAGTTTATCGATATAACCCAAGTCTCGGCACCGCTGGTCATGTGAACCCGGAAGACGTTGAGCACATATAAATCTACGTCAATTTAAGGGCGGGCATGCATCGTCGCATTTTTAGTGTATGCGACCATTCTCTCTCCATGATTCCTGTTGTCGACGTCGGTGAGAAAGCCGCGGAGATCACCGAGCCTTGGTCGCCCGTCGACGTG
>DAOVEE010000126.1 GCA_030669135.1 Candidatus Bathyarchaeota archaeon
GCCCTCTTCGGGTTCCTCGCCGCTAAGCACGCCATGGAGAAGCACAGGCTGAAGGGGACCCTCAAGCTGTTCGGGGAGCCCGCGGAGAAGGTGTGCGGCTCCAAGCCCGTTCACGCCGCTAAAGGCTACTTCGACGATTTCGACGCGTCGATCCCTTACCACCCGTCAGGCTACAACACGGTGAGGTACGAGATCAACGCCGCAAGCTACTGGAACACCCTGTACACATTCGAGACCCTGCACCCCGAGAACTGGTTCAGGCCCAAAGATGTGCCGTTCAACATACTGGGCCACGCCGGCGGCAGGATACCCGCCGCGCTGGACGCCGTGTGCCTCATGTACACCGCTACCAAGTACGTCGAGGACTCTATGCTGCCGTACACGGCGTACTGGACGATGAACGAGTACATCATGGTGGGCGGCCAGGCGACCTCAGACAATCTGCCCCCAAGGATAGCCCAGATACAGTACGCCCACAGGGCGCCGCTGCTGGAGATGCAGGAACAGATCTCCAACGTCCTAGACAACACCGCCAAGGGCGTGGCCCAGATCACGGGCACCAGGGTGACTAAGCGGATAATCGCTAGGACCAGGGTCGGCCTCAGCAACAAGAAGCTATCGGAGGTTCTCTACAGGAACCTGCAGACCGTGGGTCCTCCCGTGTTCGGCGAGGAGGCCCGGGAGTTCGGCCGCAAGATCCAGGAGAACCTGGGCTTTGAGCCCATGGAGGAGCCGTTGACGGAGGCGTGCCAGACAATAGCGCCCAGGGACTATTTCGACAAGGACATAAGGTACAAGTTCCCGGCTTGGGTGACCACCCAGGGCTCAGACGACTACGTGGACTACCAGTGGACGGCGCCTTCTACGCGTCTGAACACCGCCAACGCCGGGCTCAGGAACCCCGACCCCAACAAGTCTCTGCCCCCGTGGACCAGGCTCGCCATGAACGGGTACTCTCCGTGCATCGACCCCGGCATAGTGACCGCCTCGAAGACCATCGGCATCACCATCGTCGACCTGCTCACCCATCCAGGCGAGCTGGCTCAGGCCAAGGAGGAGTTCGACGAGAGGACGGGAGGCGGCGTCGGCGGCTCCAGGTGGGTTGCGCCCCTGCTCCCCAAGGACTTCTACCCGCCCATAGATCTGCCCTGGCCCGAGTACGTCACCACTCAGCGCGGCTTCGAGTGGTCGCTTACTAAGCCGGGGCCGGAGAAGGAGTACAAGGTGCTACACGAGGGCGTATAGCTCCACCCCTTTTTTACGTGAAATTTTTGCTTCCAAGCGCGTTAACTTATTAAAAGGGTTCATCATCTATTCTAGGATTCATAATGGCAATTCCACCTGACATCGAGATTGCTCAGAGCGCTAAGCTCAAACCGATTATAGAGATCGCCGCCAGCCTCGGGCTGACGGAGGACGACATCGAACTCTACGGTAATTATAAGGCCAAGATCAAGCCTCAAGTGCTGAGGGACCGGAAGGGTAAGCCGGACGGGAAGCTCATCATCGTCACCGCCGTGACGCCGACCAAGAGCGGCGAGGGCAAGACGACGATGGCCGTCGGTCTGGCCCAGGCGCTCGGCCAAATCGGCGAGAAGAACATAGTGGTCCTACGGCAGCCGAGCCTTGGACCGGTTTTCGGTATCAAGGGCGGGGCGGCCGGAGGCGGATACGCCCAGGTGCTACCCATGGAGGACATCAACGTCCACTTCACGGGCGACCTCCACGCCGTCACCTGCGCCCACGACCTCCTGACGAGCCTCATGGAGAACCATGTCTTCCGCGGCAACAAGCTGGACATCGCCCTCAAATCGGTGATGTGGAAGCGGGTGCTGGACATCGAGAGCAGATGCCTCAGGAAAATCGTCGTCGGCCTCGGCGACAAGAACGGAGGCGTCCCCTACGAGACGGGGTTCGAGATCACCACTGCCAGCGAGATCTGCGCAATCCACGCCATCAGCAGCGATTTGATGGACTGCAAGGAGAGGATGGGTGAGATCACGGTCGCCTACAACGGGAAGGGCGCCGCCGTGAAGGCCAAGGAGATCGGCGGCGTCGGCGCCATGGCCATCCGCCTGAGGGACGCCGTCAAGCCCAACCTGGTGCAGACCCTTGAGAACACTCCCGCCATCATCCACGGCGGTTTTTTCGCGAACATCGCCCACGGCTGCCCCAGCCTCGCCGCCATCAAGACCGCCCTCAAACTGGCTCCCTCCGTAATCGTGGAGCCGGGATTCGGAGCCGACCTGGGCATGGAGAAGCTCTGCAACATAGCCGCCCGCGCGGGCGGGCTTAAGCCTGACCTGGTCGTCATCGTCGCCACCGTCAAGGCGCTGAAGCGGCACGCCGGGAAGAAGTACAGGGAGCTCAAGGACCCTGACCCCGAGGCTGTCGAGAGGGGCCTGCCCGTACTCGCCAACGAGGTGGATAACGCCCGCAGGCACGGCCTCCGCGTCGTGGTGTGCATGAACCACTTCTACAGCGACACGGACGAGGAGATCAAGGTCGTCATGGACTGGGCAGAGAAGGAGGGCATCCCAGCGGCCTTCACCGACACGGTGCTCAAGGGCGGCCCCGGCGGCAAGGAGCTGGCCGAGATCGTTCTCGAGGAGGCTGAGAAGGGCAGCGACTTCCACTACCTCTACGACCTGGACATGCCGGTGGAGGAGAAGATCAGGGCCATCGCCACACAGATGTACAAGGTGGCCGACATAGAGCTGTCTTCAGAAGCACGGAAGAATCTGAGGAAGATCGTGAAGCTGGGCTTCGACAAGATGCCCATCTGCATGGCAAAGACGCCGCTGAGCCTCACAGACAACGACAGGATACAGGGGATGCCTCCCGAGGGCTATGTGCTGCCAATCGTCAGGCTCAAGCCGAGCACCGGCGTCGGCTTCATCGTGGCGTACTGCGGCGACATCAGCACCCTGCCTGCTCACCCCAGCAAGCCCGCCGCAAACGATATGGACATCGACGAGAACGGTGTAATCAAAGGACTGAGTTAAGATGACTCTAGTACTGGATGGAAGAGAGACCACCGACAAGGTCATGGAGGAGGTAGCCGCCGAGGTGGAGGCGCTCAAGGCCAGGGGGGTGACCCCGGGCCTCGCCCTCGTCCTCACAGGCGACGACAAGTACAGCGCCCGTTACGTGAAGCTCAAGAAGAAGCGCGCCGAGAAGGTGGGCATCTACGCCGAGTTTCATCATCTGGAGCAGACCACCGACGAGGAGCTCGTCGCCCTCATCAACAGGCTCAACGAGGACCCGAAGATCCACGGGATAATGGTGCAGCTTCCCCTCGCCGAGGGGCTCAGCGAGCTGAAGGCCGTGGACGCCATCGCCCCCGAGAAGGACGTGGACGGGCTGAGCCCCAGCACGCTGGGCAAGATACTCATGGGGGAGGAGACGTATCCCCCCGCCGGCGTCGAGGCCATCATGGAGCTCTTCAGGCGGTACGACCTGAGCCCCGAGAACAAGCACTGGGTGGTCGTGGGCTCCAGCAACTTCCTCAGCAAGCCCCTGGCGGCGTACCTCATGAACATGAAGGTACGGGTCACCCGGGCGGGCGAGAAATGCCCCCACGTCCCCGAGCTGCTGAAGACGGCGGACGTCATCAGCACGGAGATCCAGAGGAAGCACTATGTGACGGCAGACATGGTGAAGCCCGGCGTCATCGTCATCGACAACGGCAACACCTACGAGGGCAAGAAAGTGTATGGAGACGTGTCGCCCGAGGCCCTGGAGAAGGCGAGCGCCTACACGCCGGTGCCCGGAGGCACGGGCCCCATGCTCATCGCCATGCTCCTGAAGGCCACGGTGAAGGCGGCCTCCAACTAGAGATTTAAAAGCATCCCATCACCCCTTTCTCTGGGTGAGGCTTTTGGCTAGAATGGATTCGCGACGCGCCCGACGCATGATGAAGCAGATGGGCATGAAGATGGACGAGCTGGGCGACATGCACACTGTGATACTGCAGGGCAAGAACCGTGAAATAGTGATAGAGGGACCTACGGTGACCAGCATCAACGTCCAGGGCCAGAAGATGTACCAGGTAACGGGCGGCAGTGAGACGGAGCGCAAGCCGCAGACAGAGGCGGCGCCCGCGGAGGAGCAGCCCCTAGAGATACCCGAGGAAGACATACTTCTTGTGGCCCAGCAGGCCAACGTCGGCATGGAGAAGGCCCGGGCGGCGCTGGAGCAGAGCGGCGGCGACCTAGCCCAGGCCATACTGATGCTTCAGACCCGGTGACCAACGGGTATAAATAACCCCACATAATTTATTGGGGCAACTCGGTTATCCATATATAATCGTCTCCGGTGGCCCAGCTTGGAGTTAAAGGTACGACAACGCGGCGGAATAGTTGTAGAGTACGGCGACCAAGGCGTCATGCTCGACCCCACCCGTAACAGCCACAGCTACCCCACCTTCGTCACCCACGCCCACTCCGACCACGCAGCCGCTTTCAAGCACCCGGAGCGAGAGAAGTACGCCACCCCCGAGACCTACGAGCTGCTGAAGGCCATGGGGTGGAGCCGCCTCGACAACCTGAACCCCGTCCGGTTCGGGGACAAGGTGAAGCTGGGGGACATCGAGGTACGGGTGCACGACAGCGGCCACGTCCTCGGCAGCGCCATGTACGAGGTCAACACGCCGGAGGGCACCGTCCTCTACACCGGGGACCTGTGCACCGAGGACACGTTCACCATGAACCCCGCCAAGGTGGTGGACTGCGACATGATGATCATCGAGACCACCTTTGGCAGCCCCATGTTCCAGTTCCCGAAGCGGGACGACATCGCCGTCGAGGTCTACCAGTGGGCGGTGAACACGGTGCTCGGCGGCAGGATACCCGTCTTCAAGACGGACAGCATCGGCAACGCCCAGGAGATCATAAGCATCCTCAACCAGTACACCAACCTCCCCGTGGTCACCGCCAAGAGCGCGTCCCCGGTCACAGACGTCTACAGGGACGTGGGCTACAACCTGGACTCGGTGGACGCCAAGAGCGACGAAGGACAGGAACTCATCGAGTCAAAGAAGTGCGCTATCGTGACCCCCAAGGGAAGCAAGGTGGCGGCGGACAACGCCGAGGTGGCCCTCGCCAGCGGGTGGGCCGTCCTGTTCATGAAGAAACGCGTCGCCTTCCCCCTGAGCGACCACGCCGACTACAGGGGCCTCCTCGGGTTCATACGCCGCTGCAAGCCGAAGAGGGTCCTCACCTTCCACGGGGGCAACATGACCAAGGACTTCCACAAACACGTCAAGAGGAGCCTCGGGATACCCGCGGCGCCGCTGTCGAGCCGGGTAGAGACCATCAGGGGGCCCCTGATGAAGAACGAGAACCGGATACAGGCGTGCAGCCGCCAGATAGTCAGGACCGTCCGCATCCCCGGCTTCGTCTACCAGCCCGGTTGGCTGGTGAAGGAGATGGGGCGCCAAGGCTTCACACCCAACGAGACGGAGAACAGCATAGAGTT
>DAOVEE010000025.1 GCA_030669135.1 Candidatus Bathyarchaeota archaeon
CCGCGAAGATCAGCTTGAAGCCGCTCTTGACGCCTTCGAGGCTGGCGATGAAGAGATAGATGCTGAGAGCCAAGTTTAATGCGAGTCGCACCCTGTCGTTCTTCAGGACGGGGACGCCGTCGATGAACGACTCTTTCTCAGACGTAAATTTCCCTCCGTTTTCCGCGGTATCCTGTGTGCCCATAAATGGGGGTGTTCATGATCGCTTATCACCACAGGAGGCCTCAATAAAAGATTAAGCGCTATAGAATATATTGAGAAATATAGACACTATAGTCTAAATATTTAGATAGTATTTAGAATGGACGGATGCTTTAGAGCTATTTAGATACTATACATTCGCCTATTCGATGAGGGAGAAAGGGTCGTAGCCCATGCCGCGTATCATCTTCCAGAGCAACGACAACGGCAGACCCACGACGTTGTGGAAGCAGCCAACCACCTTGTCGACGAAGACCGCGCCCAGTCCCTGAATGGCGTAGGCGCCTGCCTTCCCCATGGACTCACCTGACCTGACGTAACGGCTAATCTCCTCGGCTGACAGCTTCATCAAGTGTACCTGAGTCTCCTCGCAGCCTACTTCCTCACGCCCACTCTCTGCGTCTATCACGGCTAAGCCCGTGAACACTCTGTGGACTCGACCGGAAAGCGTCTCCATCATCCTGCGTGCCTCATCCTCTGACGATGGCTTGCCGAGTATCTTCTCGTCTATGTACACGACTGTGTCGGCTCCCACGACGAGTCCCTCTTCCACGTTGCCGAGCACGCTTCTTGCCTTCGCGAGAGCGTTTTCCATCACCCTTTCCTTCGGGTCGGGTTTGGCGCTGGCCTCATCCTCCACCGGGGTAACCACGGTGAAGCGCATGGCTGTCTGCCGTAGGAGGCTGATCCTCCTCGGCGAGGTCGACGCCAACACTATTTTAAACTCAGAGTCCAACGTACATTCCCCAGTTCGATGTATGATAGGTGGGGTTATGGAAAAAATATATTACTGTGACATAGAGACGCCGATGGGGGACGTCTGGTCCGCCGCGAGCACCAATGGGCTCCTCAGGCTCAACCTACCGTGCAAGGAGACGACTTTCCTCGGGGAGCTTGGGAGACAGATCGACGTTGAGCCCGAGTACCGCCCAGGGAAGCTGGACGAGGTGAGCCTGTGGCTCGACGACTACTTCAAGGGAGAAAAGTCCACCTACACCGAGCCCTTCGACATGCGGGGAACACCGTTCCAGAAGAAGGTCTGGAAGGAGATATACAAGGTACCATACGGTAAGCTCACGTCCTACGGGCTGATGGCCAAGAGCATCGGCAAACCCAACGCCTCCAGGGCGGTGGGTAACGCCGTGGGGCAGAACCCCATCTCAATAGTGATCCCGTGCCACCGCGTCGTCTGGAGCAACGGGGGCATCGGGGGATTCGGCGGCGGCCTAGACAGGAAGCGTTTCCTCCTCAACGTGGAGGGTGTCCTGCCTAGCGCCGACGACGGGTCGGAGAAGGGCATCGACCTGTCCAAGCACTTCTACAACCGTTAACGTTATTCCGGCATGAGGCAACATTGTCTCAGTGTTTAACATGCGCATTGTAACAGGGACCATATCCCACGAGACCAACGTCCTATCCACCATCAGGACGGACCTCGAAGAGTTCAGGAAGAGGCGGCTCCTGTACGGAGACGAGCTGTTCGAACGCTTCGACGGAACGAAGACTCCGGCTGGCGGAATAATCGAAGGCTGCAAGCTGAACGGCTTCGAGCTGATACCCACCGTGTTCGCCTCTGCCACCCCGTCCGGGACCATCACCGCGGACGCGTTCGACGCGCTCCTAGGCGACATACTGGACGGCGTCAGAGACGCGGGCGACTATGACGCCGCGGTGCTGCACCTCCACGGCGCAGGCGTCAGCGAGGAGTACCCGGACATCGAGGGCAAGGTGCTGAGCGAGGTGAGGAAGCTCGTCGGCTCGAAACCCTTGGTGGCGACCTTCGACCTCCACGCCAACTACACGAGGGAGATGGTGGGGAACGCCGACCTCCTCATCGGCTACGACACCTACCCCCACGTGGACGGCTACGAGAGGGGCGTCGAGGCAGTCAACCTCACCCGGAGGATGCTGGAAGGCACCCTCAAGCCCACGAAGGCGTTCACCCAGCCCCCGATGCTCCCGGCGCTCCAGGTCCAGTTCACCGGCAGATACCCAATGAAGAGGCTCATCGAGGAAGCCCACAGGATGGAGGAGACGCCCAGCGTGGAGACCATCACCGTGGCCGCAGGTTTCCCCTGGAGCGACATCCCGGAGGCCGGCATGAGCTTCATAGTAACCACCGACGACGACCAGGAGCTAGCCGACAGACTCGCGGAGGAGCTCCACGACATGGCTTGGGCCATGAGGAGAGACTTCCTCGTCAAGCCCACACCCGTCAGGGAGGCTCTGATGCACGTGATGAAGGCCGAGGGGGGCCCGTTAGTGCTCGCGGACATCGGGGACAACCCCGGCGGCGGGGCCCCAGAGGACGGCACCGTGGTGCTTAGGGCCATCCTTGAGGAGGGGTTGAAGGGAGGCGTCGTCGCCGTCATCTGGGACCCGGAGGCGGTGAAGAAGGCGGTAAAGGCTGGCGTGGGCAAAACGCTGCAGCTCAGCCTAGGTGGGCACACTGACGAGATGCACGGCGAGCCCCTGAGCGTCACCGGGAGAGTGAAGACAGTCACGGACGGCAAGTTCGTCAACGAGGGCCCCATGGGCACCGGCTCAGAGTCGGACATGGGACCCACGGCTGTAATGGAGATCGGCGGCAACGACGTCATAGTCACCACGAAGCGCCTCCAGCCCCTGGACCTGCAGCTCTACAAGAGCCAGGGCATCGACCCCACGGAGAAGAGGTTCATCGTCGTCAAGAGTAGCGTCCACTACAGGGCGTCCCACGAGCCCATAGCCAAGGAGGTCATCGAGCTGGACACCCCGGGCCTCACGAGCCCAAGGCTCGCCGGCTTCGGGTTCAAGAACATCAGGCGACCCATCTTCCCCCTGGACGTGGAGACGCTGGGCATCACCGAGCTCAAGTCCATGGAGGACGAGTAGCCTACCCCCTCATCAGGCCCTCGTAGACCTCCACGTGCCGCTCTATCACCGTTTTCTTCTCGTGCACCCCCGACACGTACCGGTAACCCCTCTTCCCTCTCTCACGCCACCTCTCTCCCTCCAGAAGCCACCTCAGACCATCGACGTAGTTCCCGGCGGCCGCGTGGTAGCCGAACCGTGTCGCGAACCCGTCCGGGTCGTGGGGGCTCAGTATCGCGCACCTGTGGGCCGCGGCCTCAAGGAACGAGACCGGGAGACACTCGTGGACGCTGGTGTTTACCAGGACCCACGACTCCTCCAGCACCCTCGCCTTTTCCTCACCCGTCAAGAAGCCCCTCAGCTCCAAGTTAGATGCGCCGCCGTACCGCTCCCTGAGCCGCCTGTCCCTAGCCGGGTTATGGGCCCTCCCCACGGCTACGAACCTGACGTCAGGGAAGCTCTCCGCCAGGGAGAAGAACGTCTCCGGGCTCTTCTCGCCGTCGAGCCTGCCGAGGAAGCAGACGGTGGGGGCGGCGCTCTTCCCGGGGTTACCCTTGGGTACGTCGACGGGGTTAGGCAGGAAGCCGGGGTCCGACTCCAGCCCGTAGAGCTCCCTGGTCTTACGCGTGACGAAACGTGCCTGACAGAACACCGCGTCGGCCCTCCTCACCGAGGCCTCGACCTCCGGCTGGACAAGCCGGTTATACAGTCTCCTCCTCATCGGGTAGTATCTCTGGACCCTCCTCCAGTCTGCCCCGGTTCTGGGGTTCTGCGCCGTGACGATGTGCACGGAGCCCTTCACAGAGTTCATGGCTAGGAGCGTACCCCAGCTCGGTTCCTCAGAGTGGTAGATGTCCGCCCCGATCTCCCTGTAGAGCCGCCCGGAGAAAGGGTATTCAACGAGGGGGTGGCTGTGAACGGTCACGCCGTCTATCTCCTCGACGCGTTTCTGGCCCCGTTCCCGAGGAACCACGGCGTGGACCTCGAAGCCCCTCTCGGCTACCCCTGACGCGATGTCCCTCGTCGCCTTACCGATGCCACCCCATCGGCCCCAGGCGAAGAACTCGGTGGCGATGTAGCAGACCCGTGGAGGCATAACGATAAATTAAGCTGAAACTAAATATTTGTGCTTTGAGGGTGCTCGTATTCACTCCTAGCTACCCAAGGTACAGCGGGGACTATCACGGCTCCTTCATAAGGGGCCTCTGCACCAGACTGGCTAGGCACGTAGACCTTACGGTGCTTGCGCCGCGGAGCAGGACCCGGGGAGCGTCGACGGACGGCTTTCCCGTCCACAGGTTTCCGTACCTGCCTTGGCGGGGCGCGGAGCTGGTGGCGGAGAGCACCCTGGTGGGCGCCCCAGCCATCCATATCGCCCAGCTTCCCATGTATCTCGCCTCGGCCTACCTCCACCTCGTGAAGGAGGGCTTCGACGTGGTGCACACCCACATGGCCATACCTCAGGGGCTCCTGGCCGTCCACAGCCCCCGTAAGACCCGGAACCTCGTGACGTGCCACGGGAGCGACTGCACCATCCCCGTCATATATCCCATCTATCGGCCCCTGACGGGAAAGGCGCTCAGGGGAGCCCACAGAGTAACCACGGTGTCAGACTACGTTAGAGGCCTAGCCGTCTCCCTGGGGGCGGACAGCGAGAAGACGGAGACCGCCTACCTGGGGGTCGACACTAAACGCTTCAAGCCGGGGCCAGGCGTGAGAGACGGCAACAAGGTGACCGTGGGGACTCTAGGCCGCCTCGTGCATGAGAAGAACGTCGGGGACATCCTGCACGCGTTGAAGGTTGTGGAGCACAGCATGGATGTCAGGCTCCTGGTGGGGGGAGACGGGCCTTGCCTAGACCATCTGAGATGTCTGGCGCACGAGCTGCGGCTGAAGGACGTCGAGTTCATGGGCAGAGTAACCGATCCAGCCGGTTTCCACCGTGGATGCGACGTGTTCGTCCTCGCCTCGACCCGGGAGGGGCTCTCGGTGTCGCTGCAGGAAGCCATGTCCTCGGGCTGCGTCCCGGTGGCGGTGAACGACCACGGCTGCAGGGAGCTGATAACGCACGGGAGAAACGGGCTACTATTCGATCCGAGGAACGTGGCCGACCTGGCGTCCAAGATAGTGGAGGCGGCGAACAGCCCCGGGATGGGAGCTGAGGCGAGGGCAACCATACGGAGAAGGTTCAACATGGACAGGAACTACAGGCGTTTCCTAGACATATACAGGGAGATGGCGCCCTAGACGAGAGGCTTAATAGGCGTATCTCCACAAGACTTCGCCATGAGGGTCGCCGGCGTCGACGAGGCGGGGAGAGGATGCGTCATAGGGCCCCTCGTCGTAGCCGGCGCGGTCTTCGACGAGGAAGACCTGCCTCGCCTCACGGAGATGGGGGTAAAGGACTCCAAGAGGCTCACGGCCAAGAGGAGGCTGGCCCTAGTGGATAGGATAAGGGATCTGGCTCTTGACGTTTCGTACTTCGATCTGTCTCCCCGGGTCATCGATAAGGTGGTGTTCAGGAGCAAGCCCCTCAGGAGGCTGAACTACCTCGAGACCATGGCCATGGCGAAGGTGCTAAGGGACCTGAAGCCGGATGCAGCCTACGTCGACACATGCGACGTGGACTACAGGCGCTGCGGAGAGCAGATGAGAGGCGTCCTCCCCTTCAAAGTGGACATCGTCTGCGAGCCTAGGGCGGACGCCGTCTACCCCGTGACGGGTGCGGCCTCGATCCTGGCCAAGGTGCGGAGGGACCACGTGGTGGCGGGGCTCAGGGAGCTGCACGGTGACTTCAACTCCGGCTACCCCAGCGACAGGAAGACCTCGGAGTTCGTGGAGGGCTGGTTCAGGGAGCACGACGAGTGCCCGCCGTGGATGAGAGCCTCTTGGGCTACGGTGAGAAGGCATACGGGTGGGTTCAAGCAGACTCGGCTAGCGCCATAGCGTGGTCCTTCTCGTAGGGGTCCAGCTCGATGAGCTCACGCACCTTCAGGCCGCCGCCCTCCAGCACCTCCACTTGGGCGTCGTACACGTCCCTGGGCTTCTGCCTGACGTCGATGCTCCTCGACTTTATGGAGAGCATGGCCCATCCACCTTTCTTCAGGAAGTAGGACGCGTTCTTGACCACTATCTCGGCCTGGTTCGGCTGGGCTACATCGGCGAACAAGGCGTCCACCCTAGGCACGAGGGAGGAGTACTCCATCGGCCTGTTCGCGTCACCCAATATGGGGGATACGTTTGAACGGTACCTCGCCACCTTGTCGATGAGGTCCCTCAGTGTCCTCGGCGCGAAGTCCAGCCCCCAGACGTGGCCAGTCTCTCCTAGGATGTCGGAGACGTGACTCACGGTGGTGCCGGATGCGGCGCCCAGGTAGAGAACCGTTGCCCCGGGCCTGACAGGCATGTACCCCATCCCCTTCATTATGGCGGCGGCGAGCTTGCTTCGGGTGGGGTTCCAAGATCTGTACTCGACGGTGTCCACCTGGTAGGTGGGTTCGCCGTAGTAGGTTCTCCTCGGCGTCATGTTCCTGGTGACGAGAAGTGTGTTGTCGTCGACTCGCAGCTTGTAGATCTCCGGGAATATCTCCTCCAGGCTCTGGGGCAATGGGATCGCTTCAAAAGTGTGACGGCGCGGATTTAAGTCTGTGTGGCTTCGATGTCCGTGGTCATCATCTTTGCCTGGTCCACCGCCAGCTTCTGCAGCCACGTGAGGGGCTTCTTCAGATCCCCCATCCTCTTGGCGAAGTGGTGGCAGTTCAGGTAGCCCGGCGTCTTGCAGACCCTGGTGAAGAAGTCCTTCGTGACGGGTACGCCGCAGTCATGTAGGAACGGACAGTCTTTCTTGTTGAACTTTTCCTGCAGCGCCTCAGATAGAGTCGACACCGGTTTCCTCACCTAGAACAGTAATACAGATCGGTGGTATATAGAGGTAGTCCCTGATAACCTACAGTATCATAGATATTGATGTTAGATCCATTGTCTTCTACAGTGTAAACACCCCGATTTCATTCATCATTTTTTAACTTTAATATGTACTATATATTGACGGGTGTTTATCTATTGTATATTGTTTCTCTTCGATACATTATTGCTTGTTTATGTAAATACGGTTATTTACTGTTCAAAGTAATATCAGAGTAATCGTCACATCATGTATGTGATTTCCTTAATTATTTAGCTACCCAAAGTTGTCGGCCGCACCCATGTCCGGGAGTTCCGGGACACAGGTTTAACTGGTTAGTATAGCTTAAGTTAACGCCTCTTCAAATCATGCCTGATGAACCCATGACCGAGAACATCTACATCGGCTCCAAACCCATACTGAACTATGTCACCGCCATCGTAACGGCTTTCCAGAGGGCGCCCATCGTCAACGTCCTGGCGCGGGGACGCGCCATAAGCAGCGCCATCGACGCGGTGGAGGTATGCAGAAGAAGCTTCCTGAAAGACCTGTGCGTCGACGAAATCAATATAGGCACAGAGCAGATGGGAAGCGACGACGACCTGAGAAACGTGTCCACCATAAACATACAGCTATCTAAAACCAGCTAGTTTTCCATTAGCTGCCGCTGCAGATCGTCTGCGATGAACTCGCCGCTGAAAACATCGGCTCTAGCCGCTATGGCTATCTTTGCGGCTAGGCTGCGGGCCCTGCTTCCCCTCCTGTTCCTCGGAGCCCCGTGAACGTAGGGATGCTGGAACAGCAGGCCGTGCTTCGGCGGCCTAGCCTTGGTCTTGAGCGCCCGGAACATGGCCTTCTCGGCTCCGAGCACCTGTATGGTGCTGGCGGGCATCATGGCCATGCGTCTGAGGCTCCCCGCCCTCTGGATGAGCCTGGCGCCGAGAACAGGCCCAGCCAGGTAAGCGATGTTGGGAGCCATCTCCTCCGTCATCCCAGATATGTACTCGGTGAGCTCGTCCCTGCCCCTGTACAGGCTGAGGACGTTCTCCGTGAAGGCTTGAACCATCGCCAAGTCGTCTGCGTCGAAGGCGGCGCCCATCGAGCCCTCCGCAGCCGCTGTGACCCTCTCCGCGTCCTTCTTCTTGAAGGAGAGCTCCTGGAGCCCCTGGACGGTGATGTTAGACCTGTCCCCGAACACCTTGATTATCTTCGCGTACTCCCTGTGGTCGTCGACTCTCCGCCCCAGCTCAGGGAAGTGGATGCCGTACCACTCCCTCATCCTCCCGGAGAGGCTGTTCAACACGGTGTCCATCTCCACGAGCAGCTGAACCGTCGGCATCAGAAGGCTCTCCCTCTCGGAGAGCGCCTCATGGACCAATGCCTTAGCGACCTCCATGTTCACCGAGTGCGAGAGCTCGCCGAACCGTTCCACGGAGTCTATGAACCCGGCGGCCAACGCCATGCGTTGGATGTTATCCCGCAGATACTCGCCGGCACCAGGCATGGCTTCGACGCTTACCCTGAACCCCTGGGCCTCGATGGGCTTCATCAGCGCCTCGTTGGGCCCGGTGACCTCCTCGACGCCCAGCCCTCGCAGCCGGTCGAGCACATCGGCGGCCTCCCTCGTCACCTCGCCGTTCTTCAACCGGATCAGGGCCCGAGCGATCTGTTTGGCGTCCCTCGGGTGATGCGACTCGGCGATGATCTCGTTCTTCTCGTCGAACGCGTGTACGCCGATTATGGACCCAATTATAGTTGCCTTCACCTGTTTCTCCTCCGAACCTTTATCAGTTTGCTGGGTGAGTACGTAGGGGAGACTTGTCTAAATTAAGCTTAGCCGTGGAGGTAACCGGGCTAATGCTTCGGTCCCCCCTCATGAACGCTGCGGGCGTTCTCGGCATGAGCCCTCCCATTCTCAAACGAGTCTACGACAGCGGCGCAGGCGCCGTGGTCACAAAGAGCATCGGCCCGGCGCCTCGAACCGGGCACCCCAACCCGACCCTCGTGAGGGTCTCGTGTGGCGCCCTGAACGCCATGGGGCTGCCCAACCCCGGCGCTGAGTACTTCGCCGACGAGGTCAAGGCCCTCAAGGAGATGGGCGTACCGGTTGTGGCCAGCTTCTTCGGCGGCAGCGTGGAGGAGTTCGCGGAGGTAGCGAGCACGCTGTCCGAAGCCGGCGCGGACGCCCTGGAGCTCAACGCCAGCTGCCCCAACGTGCAGGAGGAGCTGGGGATGCTGGCCTCCGACGCCGGGAACGTGGAGAAGGTGACCGTCGCCGTGAGGGAGGAGACCCGTCTTCCCCTGTTCGTGAAGCTGAGCCCAAACGTCACCGACATAAAGGAGACAGCCATGGCGGCTGAGAGGGGAGGCGCAGACGCGATAACGGCGGTGAACACGTTGAAAGGGATGGCGATCGACATCGACTTCAGGAGGCCGATCCTGACGAACATCACGGGCGGCCTGTCCGGGCCCGCCGTGAAGCCCGTCGCCCTCAGATGCGTCTGGGAGGTGGCGGAGGCCGTCGAGGTGCCCGTCATTGGATGCGGCGGCGTCACAACTTGGGAGGACGCGGTCGAGTACCTCCTCGCGGGCGCCTCCGCGCTGGAGATAGGCACCGCTGTGATGACTCACGGCTTCGAGGTCTATGGCCAGGTTAACGAGGGCATCCGTCGCTACCTAGAAGAGAACGGGTTCAGCGGCGTGAAGGAGGTTGTAGGACTTGCACATCAAATCGGAGAAGAACAGGACAGTAAAGCTGACAGATATAGTATCAGAGTGTAGGGACATCTCCTCGCTCCTTTTCCGTGACGAGGAGACCCGCGGCGCCAAGCCGGGCCAGTACCTAATGGTGTGGCTCCCCGGGGTGGACGAGGTGCCCATGTCGGTCAGCGCCATAGACATGGACGGCCCGTCCCGCATCACCGTCAGGGGGGTAGGCGAGATGACCGTCAGGCTCAACGGCCTCAGCCCCGGCGACAGAGTCGGCTTGAGGGGCCCCTTCGGGAACGGCTACACGGTACAAGGAGAAAAGCCACTTTTCGTGGCCGGCGGCTCAGGGGCCGCGTCCCTGATGCCCCTCGTAGAGGAGATGCATCGGCAGGGAACCACACCCACCTTCGTCCTCGGCGCGAGGAGCGCCGACATGCTCCTGTTCGTGGACAGGCTTGAGGAGACCCTCGGCGAGAACCTCGTCGTATCCACCGACGACGGTTCACGGGGATACAGCGGCTACGCCTCGGGGTACGCCGCATTGCTGATGGAAGAAGACGTGTTCGATATGGTCTACACCTGTGGACCCGAGCTCATGATGGCGAAGGTCTACCAGTCAGCCCGGGAGCGCGGCTTACCCATACAGGCCAGCCTCGAACGCTACGTGAAGTGCGCCGTCGGGCTCTGCGGTAACTGCACCATAGGCCCGTACAGGGTGTGCAAGGACGGACCGGTCTTCGACGCGGATATGCTCAGCGAGGTCCGAGACGAGTTCGGCGTGAGCCAGATGGACGCCTCCGGCAGAGTGACCCGGGTGGAACACTGACCAGAGAGATTATCAGCCCAGACCCACCCTCATATCCATAATGCCTGTACGCAATGTGCGAAGACGATACCTAGCTTTACAGGTCCACAGCGAAGCAGATTTGACCGAACCCGATCTGAGCCACGCCATCTCGGACAAGATCCATCTCCTGTACGGCGTCAAGGGCGCGGCGGAGACGAACTACAGGATGATCGAGTACAACCAGCAGCACAGGCAGGGGATAATCAGGTGCAACCACGACAAGCTCATCGAGACCCGGGCGGCGCTCGCGCACATAACGGCGATCAACGGAGCCCCCGTGTCGGTACAGGTGATCACGGTTTCGGGCACCATCAAGTCACTGAGAAAAAGGCTCACAGAGTAGAGACCCGTCCCACCGACTTACCGTTATGCCATTCATGCAGTCGTGTTTGAATTATCTCATATACCAGTATCCGTACAATGATGCAAACGGTGCAGGATTATGGCTGAGATCAAGGTGGAGGACGCGGCTCACGGCTACGTCGAGATGCTGCACAGGCTCGGAGTAGACTACGTATTCAGCTCACCAGGCTCGGAGTTCATACCCCTATGGGAGCACCTCGCCCGGTACAACTCAGAGGGCAAGAAACCCTTCTACTTGAACATCCGGCACGAGAGCGCCGCCCTCAGCATGGCTAAGGGCTACTACATGGCGTCGGGGAGGGCGCAGGTGCTGCTAACACACGTGCTCGCGGGGCTCCTGCACGGAGCCATGGAGCTCAAGGCCGCCTACACCGATCAGATCCCACTGCTCCTCATGGTGGGCCAGAACAGGACCCATGACGGGGAGGTCTACGGCGGAACCCCTGGCCCCCACTACCTGAGCTTCACCGAGGTCGGGGGCCAGCAGCGCCTCGTCCAGCCCTACGTGAAGTGGGGAGACTCCCCCGAGACCAACGCCAACATCCTCGCGACCATCCAGAGGGCGTACCAGATCGCCTCAAGCGACGTAAAAGGCCCTGTGCTCCTCAGCGTCTCTAGGGAACTGCTCTTCGAGAAGACAGACACCATGAGGCTGCCGCCTAAGTACGTTCTGCCATCACCCATAACGGCTGAACCCAAAGTCCTGCATGAGCTGAAGGAGATGCTGGTGATGGCCGAGAACCCCCTGATCTACACGAGGTACCTTGGACGAAGCCATGGAGCGGTGGCCTCTCTCGTCGAGCTGGCCGAGCTGCTGAGCGTCCCCGTGTTTGAGACCCCCGGCTACATGAACTTCCCCACGAACCACAGACTCCACATGGGAACCAGCGTCTCTCCCTACCTAAAGGAAGCCGACCTCTTGCTAGTCATCGACAGCAGCTCCTGGCCGCCGTGGTATCCCCCGGGGAGCATCCGTGGGAGTACTGAGGCGAAGATAGTCTTCATGGACATCGACCCCATACAGCTCAAGTACCCCACGTACGGGTACCCGGCGGACCTTCTCGTGAAGGCAGACTCAGGCGTGGCGATACCTCAGCTCGTGGAGCTCGTAAAAGCGGAGAAACTGGGCGAGCCCATGGTTCAAGCGCGCAGCGAACGGTGGGCGGCTGAGCACAAGCGTATAAGGGACGACCTTGAGAAGAAGGCTCTCGCCGTCAAGGACGAAAACCCCATCGACCCCAGGTGGCTCAGCTACTGCATAGACCAGGTAATCAACGAGAACACAGTCATAGTAAACGAGACCATAACCCACGGCGGCATGATCCACCAGTACATCGAGAGGAACCGTGTGGTCCCCGGGACGCGGTACGAGTCCACAGGCCCGGTGGCGCACACGGGCCTCGGCCAGGGGATGGGAATAGCCTTGGGGGTCAAGCTTGCCGACCCGGACAAGACCGTGATAGCCCTCGAAGGCGACGGCACCTTCAACTACAACCCGGTGCTGGCCTGCCTCGGAGCATCTCAGGAGCACGGCATCCCCTTCATGACAGTCATCTATAACAACGAGTGCTACGCCGCCATGAAGGGCCACGCACGGTACTACCCAGAGGGGTACTCGGTGACGCGCGACCAGTACTACGGCGTCAGCTACGGACCCACAACCCACTACGCCAAACTCGTCGAAGCCTACGACGGTTACTCGGAGACCGTGGAGGACCCAAAAGAGGTTAAACCAGCGTTACTCCGAGCCCTGAAACAGGTTAGGGAGGGAACGCTGGCTCTGCTAGACGTGAGACTCAGACAATAGTGCAGGGTGGCGCCCCTACTATTCTTTTATCGTTGAGCCCTTACATTCTGAGGTATGGCGACTGGAGCCGTCATATTTGACCTCTTTAAAACCCTCGGCGAGTTCGAGTGGACAATCACAGACGAGGATGTCTCGTCTCTGCTCAGAGGCAGAGGGTATGAGGTGTACCCTCAGGCTTGGAGACACGCATTCAGCTTCGTCGTTTTCGTCGACTACCCCCGGCATGGTTTCGACTCGCACGAGGCTCTGTTCAAACAGGTCTTCAGACGCCTTGAGGTCGATGCCGACGATGACACCGTAAACGATCTCGCCGACACGTTCAGGAGCAGCCCGTTCCGGCTCTACCCTGAATCACATGAGGCCGTAAAACGTGCCCGCGACATCGGGTTGAAGACCGCCATAGCTACATCGACGCCGAAACCGTTCTTCAGAACCGGCGTCGAACCCATCGCAGAGTACATCGACTTCATCTGCACAGGGTACGAGGCGGGCTACGAGAAATCCAATCCACGCATATACAAGGTGATCACGGACAGACTGCAGGTCGAGCCGGAGGAGACAGTCGTCATAGGCGATGACCCGGTTCTTGACATCTCCAACGCCAAGCAGCATGGAATGCGGGCGATACACATACCGAGGGAAGGAGCCCCTCCGAACTCGCCGACGACGTAGCCAAGGATGTCCTTGAAGCGATCAAAATCGTCGAAGAACGGGTCCAGTAGAGATTGGTGCTCCCGCCGGGATTCGAACCCGGGATCTCCGGCTCGAGAGGCCGGAATCCTTAACCGGACTAGACGACAGGAGCACGGTGCATTCTATACTAGACTCATATTTAAAAAAGTATAGACCTCGGTCATAAGGCGTTGACCCCATCTACAAGATGTGGATAGTCACGGGTCTTTTCGACGAGAACGTGGAGCCTAAGCCCGCCCTCTCTTCTTGGGATGAGTGGTTAGAGAAAAGGGTGGGAGACTAGAGGTCGTCCCTCAGCTTCATGAACTTAGCGATGTTCGCCCCGGGATTCAAGAGGGGTTTTATGGCGCCGGTCTTCGACGTGAACAGCGTCGTGACCCCTGGTCCGTGCCCCGCCACGACGCAGTCGCTGTGGGTCACGATGCCGACGCTCAAGGCGCCCTTCCTGTAGATCCTGCCGTAGCTGTGGTCGGCGTCCTCGATGGCTACAAGGTCTCCGAACCTGAGGTCCCCTAGGCCGTACTCCTCGCAGGTGGCCTCGCAGAACATGGTTATGTCGTAGTCGCCTGAGGCGACGTGGCTTCTTCCCAGCCCCGAGCCCATGATGGCTGCTGGGATCGTGTGGGTGACGGGCACCTCAAGCTTCCCGTCCTTTATCGCCGGGTCCACCGCCTCGAGGAACTCGGGGCTCACGTTGAAGAGCTTCACCTCGGGAAGGTCCAGCAGCCTGAGGCCGACCCCGTAGGCCTTTATCATGACCTTGTCCTCGATGACGAGTTTCTCCATGGTCTCGGGCTGGAAGTCCACCATGACGTGCTCTATGCCGCCGTGCTTCCCCACCACGACGCCCTTGTCGCCCTTCGCGTCTCCCTCCACCACCTTGGCCTCGTTGCCTATGCAGCTCAACACGTTGAGGGCCCTGCTCTGGCCGTTGGGGTACCTGCGGTCGGTCACACGGTTCTCGATGCTGACGCCGGGCTCCACGTGGTCCGCCATCCACCCGGTGGCCACGTCCCCTACCCTGAGGTTGTACGTGATGCCGCCGACGCCGGGGAGCACCACCGGCTCGCCGTCGGCAGTTATCTTGTATACACCGTCGCCTACTATGGGGCTGACGACTTCTCCGATCACTGAGATCTTGACGATCTTATCGCGGTTTGTTTTGATCAACTTATTTCACCTTTAGGGATGCAGTCGCCGTGTTAAATGTATCGAGCACACCTACACACACTTTAAACGTAGGTAGATGTCTACTATGTAAATCCTGGCTACGCGACGAGGTTTGACAGTGAAGCTGCTAGACATAACCATACTCTCGGCGGAGGGGCTGCGGGAGAGGAAGTTCAGGGTAGCCCTCAACGTTCTCGGCATCCTCGTGGGCTGCGCAGCCGTCACGGGGCTCGTCTCCCTCGCCGACGGCATGAACACCCAGGTCAGGGACCAGATGAGCGTCAT
>DAOVEE010000194.1 GCA_030669135.1 Candidatus Bathyarchaeota archaeon
ACCAGCGGTGGCAGACAGACGTGACGGAGACCCTTCTAGGCGGTAGAAGCCTCTACAAGATCACCGTCGTAGATGATCACAGCAACTACCGACTGGCCAGCCGGCTCTCCTGGGACGCCACCGGAGCCACTGTAGCCAGGGTTCTCAAGGCCGCCATCATGAAGTACGGGGCGCCTGGGGAGCTGCTGTCTGATAACGGGGCCCAGTTCAGAGGCCGGAAGGGCGGAGAGACCCGAGATGTGGGCGGCCTCTGCAGAAAATATGGGATCAGGCAGGTGTTCACGTCCCCCAACCACCCCCAGACCATAGGCAAGGCTGAGCACGCCCACAGGGATGACAAGATGGAGTTCTTCAATCTAGTAGAGTTCGAGACCGTCGAGGAGGGCCAGAGGAAGCTGGACCTCTTTGACGTGTGGCAGAACGGGTGCCCCAACAGAGGATTAGAGGGCCAGTCGCCTGCGGAGGTCTACGGGAGGTCCATCAGCCACCGGGAATGCGTCGAGGCCTTCTACCGGCTCTACCTGGGCGAGTCTCCGCCGCGGATCTGAGTCGTCCTGGTCCCCGGGAAGGGACGGGTGAGGGCGTGAAGATAGCGTTAGCCATCAGTCTGGATGCTGGGAAAGGGAGTAACCCATAGAGAAACCGTCGTCCAGCCCTTCGCGGATGCGCAAGAGAGAAATACACAGCCGCATAAAAGATGCTACCGAAAGAGTAGTCCACACATTTCCGCTACCAAACAAGTGAAGAGGAAACAGAAAAAACCTTAAAAGTCACTACCTTTTTTCTAGGAACTCTTTTATCGCTTCCTCGACAACTATTGACAGTGCTCCCCTACGCCCGCCATAGCGTTCTTTTATGTATTTTCTAAGTTCATCATCCAAATCATCGGATATCGACGCCACAAGCTTCCTCACGATATTGACTTTAATTCATACATAAATAAAAAACTAAAGGTTAAATAAGCGCTCTTAGGATACCTTATGTGCCATGAAAATAGATAAGACAAGCCCACTGCTTTTCGTAGTTGTCGTGACCCTCATAGCCGGCGGCGCCGCCGCCGCATTGGTGTACTGGACAAGCCCGGCGTTCACCCACGAGATAACCGTCACTGTGCCCGCCACGATAAGCACCATCTGCAGCTTCGACCCGGCGGCCATACCTCACGACCCAGACCTTCAATGGTTCAAGGATAACGTGAAAACCGTGTTCAGCCCGCATCCGGACGACGTACAGCTGAATATAATGTTCTACGGCGCGACGAACATCGTGGAGCTATACGTGGATGTCTCGATGACCGGCACCTACATAACCGACGGGTCCCCCCCGATACTGAAGATCTCCAGGGTCTTCAGAGACGGGGACGACAACGAGATCATAACACCGGTGGCGACGGTGACGTTGACCGGTGGCGGCATGACCCCCGTAGAGGTTCCCGGCTTCTCGGAGCTATGGGACCACGACTTCGATGGGTTGGAAGGCACCCATCAACACTATTTGAAGCTTTCATTCAGCTTCGACGAGGCCAGCTTGGAGGCCGGGTTGTCGCCGGGAGAGTTTATGTGGGGCGCGGATGTCGTCGTCACCCTCGGAGACTCCGGGATCTAACCTTACCCCTTTTTTTTCTATTCTTCTGTTATCGTGTTGTTGTCCTGGCTGCCGCTGGGGTCGATCAATAAAAAACGGGAGGTTGTTTTTGTCGGCTCGTCTAGCGGCGCCCAGGAACGGAGAAATGGGGGACTGGTGACCCCTAAACTCCGCGTGCGGAGAGGATAAGGTTTTCCTCGTCCGTGCTCAAGCTTTTTGGTTATCCCTCCATCGGCTCCTCGCCGACGGTGTCCGGGCGATTCGCCCGAGCCGGCTAAGTGCAGATCATGTCTAGCGCGTCGTCTAGAGCCACTTTGGGCTGCAGCCATTGGCGGATGACGTAGGCCTCGTAGCCCACCGGCTGGTTGGCGTATCTGGCTGCTTCGGTGGGGCCCTGGCCCAGGACTAGTCCCGGCGCCTGGCTCGACCCGATGATGGGGCCGAGGGTTGCGGTTGGCGTCTCGGTCAACGCGGGGTCCACGATGACGGATGTCTTTGGGTAACCGGGCATCTGGAAGCTTGCGCCGTTGGGTGCGAAGCTCATGATGCCCTTGTCGACGTATCCTGCGACGCGTGTGTTCAGGGCGAACTTGTGCCAGAGGGTTGGATGCATGGCGATGAAGTCAGGGCGGTAGCCTTTTCCGAGGATATAGTCCTCGGATGATAAGATGTCCTCCATGGGGTCCACGTCGGATACGCCTGCTGTCTTGGCGCCCCAGTCACTGTAGGCCACGGCGGCCACCTTGACGCGGAGCACCGTGGCCACGCTCATGTCCTTTATGGAGGAGACCCTGCGCTCCACGGTGACGGAGGGGAGGTCGTCCTTCTCCTCCAGAAGGCACATGAGGCGCTCGGGCTCGACGCCGGGCTCTATGAATAGGTCCGGGTGATACGTGTCTAGGAGCCTGACCCTGCCGCCGCCCTGCTCCCTGACCCAGAGTGCTGCCTGGCTGCCCCTCACCCTGACGTCGAGAAGCCACCCCTCAACCCTCGACGCTGGGCCCCCCTGAGCCGAGCAGCCGCTTGATCGCCTCTATCTCCCTGCGGTTGTCCGCCGCAGCCGTCAGCAGCAGCAGGTCCAGGGTGGAGAGCACCTCGCTGTAGATCATGGCCCCCATCTCGCTGGACCAGACAGGCCACAGCTCGTCGAACGCCGCCTGCAGCGCCTCGTCCTTGAGGGCCTCCCTGTACCTGGCCTTGAGCTGCGCCATGGTGCCTTGGATCCGGGTCCGCATGGAGCCCTTCATCACTCTGCCCAGAGCCATGCCTCCTCGCCGCTGAAGGAAACCACCCGGCCCCTGCGGGCGGAGTCTGGGTGCTTGACAAGGTGAGCCGAGAGCAGGCCGCCCTGCATGGGCCTCAGGTACACCATGACGTTGGCCGCGTGCCTGAGGTAGCTGCCTCCCTCCGGCGGCGGAGCCCTCCGGCTCTTGCCGGCGGGGCGGCAGGTGGCCGCCAAGGGGATGCCGTGCTCCTGGCAGGTCTCCCGGAGCCGGGAGACGACGCCGGTGAACTCCCAGGGGCTCTCCCGCTTCACCGCGAGGGGGCCGTGGAATATCTTGGATATCTGCTGGACGGCGACCAGGTCGACGGGGCCCGTGCGCCCCAGTATCATGTCCACGAGGCCCGGGGCCTTGATCAGC
>DAOVEE010000102.1 GCA_030669135.1 Candidatus Bathyarchaeota archaeon
GACGTCCGAGGTCCAGTCCGAGCTGTGCTCAAGCTACGGCCTTGACTTGGACGTGGTGCAGCAGTACTATCTGATACACACCACCCTCATGGCGTACCTAGGCTTCCTCTACGAGGAGAACTCCGTAGAGATTCGGCTGGAGAATAACTCCCTACGCTGGGCTAAAGCCCGGTAACATTTTGTAGGGTAATTGGGATAGGACCCAGGGGTTGGTGGAGATTGGGGGTGCCATCGAAGACGCCTTTCCTAAATCTTATCACCACCTGGAAGGAGTACAACTCATGCCCCAAGTCCTTGAACTCACGATAGCCAAGTTCCACTCAGGTCTCAGGGAAGGCACGGTGACGTGTCGAGGCCTCGTGGAGGCGTACCTGAGACGCATCGAGGAGTACGATCAACCCCCCGGGCTCAACGCGTTCGTCGTCCTGAACCCGAACGCGTTGAACAGGGCCGGTGAGCTCGACGCGGAGATCAGGAGAACAGGGAAGCTGAGACCACTGCATGGGGTGCCGGCAGTAATCAAGGACAACTACGACACCCACGACCTCCAGACGGCGGCGGGGAGCCTCGCCGTGAAGGGAAGCCTGCCCCCTGATGACGCCTACCAGGTGCGTAGGCTACGGGAGGCGGGGGCAATAGTCCTGGGGAAATCCAACATGGCGGAGTGGGCGTTCAGCCCATACCAGACGGTGAGCAGCGTCGCCGGCACCACTAGGAACCCCTATGACTTGGAGCGTGTGCCGGCGGGGAGCAGCGGAGGCACCGCGGCCGCCGTCGCCGCCAACCTGGGTCTCGTCGGCCTTGGCACAGACACCGGGAACAGCATCCGGGGCCCCTCAAGCCACTGCTGCCTAGTCGGGGTGCGCAGCACCATGGGCCTCACCAGCCGCGACGGCATCGTACCCCTATACCTCAGGAACGACGTCGGCGGCCCCCTGTGTAGGACCGTCGAGGACGCCGCGCGTGTGCTCGACGTAATCGCGGGACACGATCCAGCGGACCCGATCACGAGGCTCGGCGTAGGGAAGACCCCGGAGAGCTACACGGCGTATCTGGACTCCAACGGGTTAAAGGGGAAACGGATCGGCGTGTTCAGGTACTACACAGACCAGCCAACGACTGACCCGGAGGTCCTCAAGGTCTTCGAGAAGGCGATAGACGACTTGGGCAGTGGCGGCTCCGATATAGTGGACCCCGTCGAGGTCCCCGGTTTCGACGGCCTCACCGAGGACATCTGGTGCAGAACCTTCCGCCGCGACTTGGAGCGCTACCTGGCGACTCTGGGAGACCCGCCCCACAGGACGCTGAAGTCCATCGTGGACAGCGGCCTCTACAGCGACTACATCGCCGAGAGGCTGAGGGATATGCTTGAGGCGCCGGAGCCGTCGTGCGGCGACCTCTTCACGGAGCCCAAGAACATCAGGCTGCGGGAGGCTGTGGTGGGCGCCATGGACGAGGCGAGGGTAGACGCCATGGCGTACCCCACGTGGAGCAACCCGCCGCGGCTAATCGGGGACATGGAGAGCCCAGCAGGCGACAACAGCCAGAAGATACCGCCCCACACGGGGCTCCCGGGCCTCACGGTTCCCATGGGGTTCACCTACGGCGACCTGCCCGCAGGTCTACAAATGGTTGGTAGACTGTTCGGTGAGCACACACTCGTACAGATCGCTTATAGCTACGAGCAGGCGACGAGGCACAGGAGGCCTCCTGACGGGTTCCCGAGTCTATGAACGCCCTGTTTTTAACCTGAATCACCTATTCAAACACGGTGGACTTGGTGATCCCTTGGCTCAACTTGGGACTCATGGTATACTCCTCGATCCTCTTCCTGTACTTCTACGTGATGAGCGTAGCCCCAGCGGGTCTCGCTAATGTCATGGGGGACGAGGCCTACGCCCTGTGCGCCAGGTACCGCCAGGCGGCGATGCTCTTCGAGTTCCTGGCGGCGGCTGGGTACGTCGTCTACTTCTATCATCCTCTTCCCATGCCTCTACCCCGGACGTTTCCCTGGGGCTGGAACGTATCCAAGGCGCTGGGGCTCCTCATCGGCGCGCCAAGCATGTACATCATGCTGAGAGGCATGAGGGACGCGGGCGACGAGTCCCTGACCCCGGATAAGGGGCGGATCATGTTCGGTGGCATATACGAGCATGTAAGGCACCCTCAGGCCGCGGGGGAGGT
This sequence comes from Candidatus Bathyarchaeota archaeon, assembly GCA_030669135.1. GTDB lineage: Archaea > Thermoproteota > Bathyarchaeia > TCS64 > TCS64 > RBG-16-57-9. The sequence continues at coordinate 2,185 of DAOVEE010000102.1, forward strand.
GTTCCTAAGGTTCACGATGGGCTTACTGCTGAACTCCCCGTTTCTGGTGCTCTTCAGCCTCATCGACGTCCCAATGTATCTCATAATGTGCAGGGCCGAGGAGCAGGACCTCATGCTCAGGTTCGGCGACGCCTACGTCGAGTACATGAAGACGACGGGGGCGTTCATTCCGAGAAGGAAATGAGGCTAGAACTCCTCTATGGTCACGGGTCTACGCTGAGCCCAGAACAGCGTGTCCAGCTCGTCGACGCAGCCCTCGTCGGAGACCCCGGTTAGCCCCATTATCCAGAGGCTCGGGCAGTCGATCTCGCCGAAGCAGTGGAACCCCGCCCTCATAGGCGCATTCCCAAGGAGCATGCCGCTGCGGCTTATCCCCTGCCCCGCCTCGCCCCCGATGATAATTGAAACGTGTCATCATTAGACCTGAACACTTCATCTCAATCACTCCACGAAAAATTTGAACATGAATACCCCGAGAGGCACGGTTAACATTGGTTTAGCCTGGTCTGGCTGTTCGCGGCGCTCGGAAAACCTTTAAAACGTATAAACCGGCGTTTAATGGGATAGGTGATAAATATGTCTAAAATCACTGTGAGTGACGCTTGCGATGGATGCGGAGTATGCGTCGACATCTGCCCCATGAACGTGTACGACTTGGTCGATAACAGGTCCGTCCCTGAGAGGGTCGACGACTGCATCATGTGCATGGCGTGCGTAAACGCATGCCCCAACCAGGCCATCACAGTCGAGGAGTAAACTCCCCGAAAAACCCCTTTTTCTACCTATTTTTTATGTTTAGTGCTGCCTGACGGCGATAGCCCTGACTATGTCGGCGGTGTTCTCGCTCCAGTCCGCAACGGTCTCGACGGCGTCGAGGAACTCGTTCAGCAGTATCAGTGCGCCAGTGGTGAAACCCGGGAACTCTAGCGTCGCGAAGTGTTTCCTCGCCTCCCCGTAGAGGTCGTCGATGTTCTCCTCAAGCATCTCCACCTCGTTGGCCAGCGCCAACGCCTTCTTGCCATCCTTCGGGAGAGCCCTGATACACTGGGTTAACACCTTGACGCAGTCCACGTTCGCCCTAACCATGTTCATGGCGGCGACCTTGATCTCGTCAGGCGCTTTCTCGAACGGGATGCTGTTAAGAATCCTGCCCGCCTCCCTGCTCCAGTCGGCGATCCAGTCCACGGCCCTCACCATCTCCATGAGGTCGTCCCTCTCCTCGGGGAACATCTCGCCTTCTGTGAGCTCCTCCACCATCCTGCGGCGGAGCTCGTCGGCCTGCATCTCCATCTCGGAGACGCTCATGTAGGATCTCTTGCATTTGTCGGGGTCGCTTTCGGCCGCCGCCTCCACCATGTCGTAGAGGCTGTTCACCGCCTTCTGGGTCAGCTCCAGATGGTCCTCTACCATCGCGAGAACCTTATGCCCTCTCTTGGGGGCGAACCAGCCGAATATTCTCCTAGACAAGTTAAGCCAACAAATCTGTGTAATACTATACTATATACTTTCCTTCCTCATCTTAGCTAATCAAATAATAGTACAGGATAATAGCGGTAGGAATGATGTGGAACAGCGCCGCTATGATGAGCGTCGTCCTCGGTGAAGAGGAAACATAGGCAGCCACCCGCCTCACAAACCTTGAAAACGGTTTAAGCAGAGGGATGAAGATCAGCGCGCCCACGACGTTAATCGTAAGGTGCACCAGCCACACCCCTAGACTGATCGGGTTACCCGTAGCCAGCGCCGCTATCATCACATCGAAAACTGTTCCGATGTTAGCGCCAAGGATGTAAGGAAGAATATAGTAGTCGGCCCTGATGACGCCGCTGGAAGCCAGGGGAACCAGAAGCGAGACCATCACCGTGGTGCTGGGCACCAGAAGCGTGAAAATGAAGCCGGCGGCAAACGCCCTCAATGGCCTCGTGAAAGTCATCCTGATCAGGTTCCAGCTTCGGGGCATGCTGAAGATCGCCGTCATGTACTTCTCCACAGCCCCCAACGCAAGCACCAGCGTCAGCCCCCCCAACACTATCCCAGACCACGGTGGAATGACCTCAAGAAGGGGATCGACCCAAGGAGTAGCCACATCTAGGAGATCAGGGATGGCTTTCAGCCACGACGCCCTTACGAAGATAGAGCTTCCACGCCACGCAATCTTCGTGAAGACACCGAAAAAAAGCTCAGCCGGGTAGAAGATGGCTAAAGTGAACAGGTTGTAGAGCACGTGGCTCATGGTCACGTTGAAAGCTGCCTCGCTTCCGCCTTTCCTTTTCAGCCTCTCAAGGACCGAGATGAGGAATGGCGTCACGGTGGTCCCTATCTCCGCGCCTATTACGGTGGCTACCGCCAGCGAGATGGGCAATACGCCGCTCGAGGTAAAGGCGACCACAATCGAGTCGAAGGCACCTGAGCTGTGCAGCAACGCGGTGGAGATCCAGCCAGCGAACACGGCGCTCGTCGTATCCCTGATCAGTAGCACAATCTTCCCCGCAAGGGCTTCACCCATGATCGTAGCCGACGACTTGATCAGGACAATTGCTGAGACGAAGAAGTATAGCGCAGTCAACGAGCCCAGAATGTTTCTAGTGTTGGATCCCAATGAAAGTAGATTACATAGGGTTATGGATAAAAAAATAGAGTATAGAGGTTATATAGCCTATATAGAGAGATAAGGAAAACCTAGAACGTTCTTATGGCGATGGCCCGGGCGATGTCCGCCGTGTTCTCGCACCAGTCTGCCACCATCTCGACGGCGTCCATGAATTCGTTCAAAAGGATCGACGCGCCGCGGGTCATGCCCATGTCATCGATCTCAGCCATTATCTGCCTCGACTCCCCATAGAGCTCGTCCACGTCCTCCTCCAGAAGCTCTACTTGGTCGGCTAACTCAAGCGCCTTCCTCGGGTTGCCTGAAAGTTCGTGGATACATTTTGCGAGGACCTTGACGCAGCTATAGTTCTCCCGGCACATGTTCTCTATGGACTGCCTCAGCTCCTTGGGGACCTTCTCGAAGGGGATTATCACGAGTATCCTGCCGGCCTCCCTAGCCCAGTCGGCTATCCAGTCCACCGCACGCACGAGCTCCATGAGGTCGTCCCTCTCGGTGGGGTAAAGGTCTCTCTGCGAGAGCTCCGTGACCATGTCGCGCCGGATCTGGTCGGCCTTCATCTCCATCTCGGAGATGTTCGCGTAGAACTCGTTCTTGGACTCGGGCGCGTCGCCGACGCTTCTGACCATCTCGTAGAGCTCTCTGACTGCCTGAGTGGTCAAGTCCAGGTGGTTGTGGGTCATGTCTAGGACCGTCATGTTTCTCCTGTCCCCGAACCATCTCAGTATCCTTTCACTCAAGCCCAGCCCTCCATCATCATCTTCAACATTTCATCACCTAAAATAAGTAGATCACCAGAATCGGTATCAGGAAGAACACCACCACTACCCACGCCAGTAGACTGTATGCCGCGTTCTGGTTCCGGGTTATCTTCTCGCCTAGCCACTCCGCCGTCCTCACGGGCACGAACCTGAGAGGGGATATCAGCCAGATGGTCAAAGCCATGATGTTTAGCAGGACGTGGGCCGAGCCCAAGATCATGCCGACCACGCCGCCCGCGACGTATCCATAGATCTGGCTGAGGTCAACCGTCGTCGCCATGTTGCATCCCACAAGATATGGGTACGCTTTCTTCAGGTCCACCACCTTCGTGGCTAGGAACGGGATCACGAGAGACGATCCTATGCTGCTGCTGCCCACGAGGAAAGTGATGCCGAAACCCGTGGCGAAGCTCCTGTAGGGGCTTTCGAAAGCTGCCTTCACCTTATCCTCCCACTCCATCTCTATGATCTTCTCAAGCCCATTCGTGATCATGCCCATAGTGACGATTATGACGCCGAACCACACGAGGAAAAGTAGCACACCACCAAACCTGTCGCCCAAGAACCCGACGGCTAACGCCTTCGTGGGCTTAATCAGCGGCTCCTTGATTATTATGTCGATGATGGTCTTGTCGAAGGCTGCGAAAACATCCTCCATCTTCAGCACCTCTGTGTAGAAGTTGCCCAGCCTGATGACTGTCGTGCTGATCAATCCTGTTGAGAGTTCTAGGATGAAGAATATGGTGATGGTCAGCGCCTCGTAGACGTCGTCGACAATCACCCCTGGGATAGTTTCCTTGAACTCCTTCATGGTCATCCCCCGCTGGACCCCGAAGGCGACTATTGTGTTTGTCACAGTGGTCCCTATGTTGGCCCCCAGGACCATGGGTACCCCGAACTGTATCGCAGCGTCAAGCGGTAAACCGGTCGCCACCATCCCTGACATGGAAACCATGGTCGCCGCCACGACGGCGCTGCTACTCTGGACGAGAGCCGTGCTCAGTATCCCCAAGGCAAGCCCCGTCATGGGCGCCGTGTTAGAGGTGATCATGCCTAGAATGCTGGTTTGCCACTCCGCGAAGATCAGCTTGAAGCCGCTCTTGACGCCTTCGAGGCTGGCGATGAAGAGATAGATGCTGAGAGCCAAGTTTAATGCGAGTCGCACCCTGTCGTTCTTCAGGACGGGGACGCCGTCGATGAACGACTCTTTCTCAG
>DAOVEE010000003.1 GCA_030669135.1 Candidatus Bathyarchaeota archaeon
ACCCGGACTGGGTGCTCATGGGCGAGCGCGGGGGCAGGAAGGTGGTTGGCTTCGACTATGGGAACAGTCCCTACGAGGTGAGAGGCGTCGACTTCACTGGGCGCTCGGTGGTCCAGACGACGAGCGCGGGCACCCAAGGCATCGTCAACGCCGTCGGTGCGGACGAGATACTGCTGGGCAGCTTCGTGATGGCGGACGCCATCATCGAGTACATCAAGAGGAAGAACCCAGAGACCGTCAGCCTCGTCGCGATGGGCTGGGGCGGAAGGGTGAAGAGCCCCGAGGACGAGTCCCTCGCCGAGTACATAGAGAAGAGGCTCAACGACCTTGAACCTGACTTCGCCTCCATGAAGCAGAGGATCAGGGAGCACCCACAGGGCGCCAAGTTCTTCGACCCCGAGCAGCCCGAGTTCGTGGAGGACGACTTCCACTGCGCCATGGACCTCAACAGGTTCGGGTTCTGCCTCAGGGTCGTGCCCGGGGACCCGCCAAGCGTGGAGAAAGCGTGAACCGTCAGGTTCTTTTCCCGGTTTCCACTCTGTTCAATACATGAGATGAAGGTCTCAGACGTCATGATCCGGGACCCGGTGATGGTGGCCCCGGACGCCCCGTGTGGGCAGCTGTCGAAGCTGATGCGTAACCGGGGCATCGGCTCCGTTGTTGTGGTGAAAGACGGTTTCCCTGTCGGCGTCGTGACCGAGCGCGACCTCGTTCACAGGGTTCTGGCGGAGGGCAGAGACCCCGACAAATGCGACGCCGATCAGGTCTGCACCAAGCCCGTGGTGGCCATCAGCATATACGCCGATGTCGACATGGCCGTTGACATGATGAACGAGTACGGCATCCGCCGACTGGTGGTCGTGGACGAGAAGGACAGGGTTGTTGGGATACTCACTACAGACGACATCGCCAGGAACCTGAGGAGTATGTCGGAGGAGCTCGCCGTCAAGTACATGGTGTTGTCACGCAGAAAACGCTGACCACTCACCTTTTTTTACTTGGACTCGATGGCGTCGAAGACGATGCCAGAAGGGTCCTTGAAGTACAGGCTTTTCTCGCGCTCGCCGACGATCTCACAGCCCCCCTCCAGTAGCCGGCGCTTCGCGGCGCTCAGGCAATCGACTGTAAAGATGGGTACGGGGGGATGAGGCACCCCCTCCACGATGTACAGGGTCAGGTGTCCTGCGTCGTAGACGGCTCGCCCGGCGCCCTTCTCTACGAGTTTGAGCCCAAGAGTCTCTTCGTAGAATTTCCTCGATTTTTCGAGGTTTTCCACGCCTACCGCAACGTCGCGGTTAGCCGTAAATCTCATGAGAACTGTATCTCGTTCGTGATTTATATGGTGTGATTGACTAGTAACAAGTACTTTTTAGGAAGTATTCAGGTAAAATCCTATATTGGACCATATCTACTAGATAGTGTTCTTGGGTGAACAAACGTGGTAGAGTTCTGTGACCGTTGCGGCAGCTTCATGAAAGCCGGCGTCAAGGGCTACGAGTGCCCACGATGCGGGTGGATGAAGTCAGTCCAGGTCATAGAGGTCAAGGCGGGTCCCGCCGGCGAGGCTGAGCCGGTGTACGTCATGAGCGGGATCGAGAGCGCCATAGTAGTCCAGCGGATTTGCCCCGAGTGCGGAAACCTTGAGGCCTATCGCAACATCACAGTCGCCCTGGGGGAGCACGCCGGCGTGAGCAACGACCGCAGCGTCGAGAAGTTCAGGTGCACCAAGTGCGGGCACACCTGGGTGGTCGGGTAGCTACCTCCTGTTGACCTCCACGTTTATAGGTATGCCCTGCTCGATGCTCTTGCTGACGATGCAGAAGTCCTCGAAGAGGCCGTGGCAGCGCTCGCACTGTGAGTCGTACTCTTCGCCTACCTCTGGGCTGATCTCCACGTTGATCTCGGCTATGCGCCACCTGCCCTTGTCGTTGCGCCTCATGGAGTCCCTGAAGCTACGTTCCTCGCTTAATTGAATCCCGATAGCATGTGAAACGCGGAACATAAGGCTAAGAGTCGTCCCACTCCACAGGGACCCCTGCTGAGCAACATGAATTTAATAGGGTTCCCAGATACCGTTTCCACGAGGGAAACCATTAAGCCCAGCGGGCCCGGTTTAAAGCCATGTCAACCATGCGCCGCAAGGACAAGGAGATAAAGGAGAAGGCGGTGCTGGAGGAGATACTCAGGGAGAACCAGGTGGGCAGGCTGGGCACGGCCGTCGACGGCCGCCCCTACGTCGTCCCCATGAACTTCGTCTACACCAACGACAGGATAATCCTCCACACCCCCAGAGACGGCAAGAAGGTCAAGGACATCCAGCGGAACCCCCGCGTCTGCTTCGAGGTCGACGGCGGCGAGATCGTCGAAGGCGACGACCCCTGCAACTACAGCTGGACCTACAGGAGCGTTATAGCCAACGGCACCGCCACCCTCATCGAGGACCCCGAGGACAAGCTCAAGGCTCTGCGCCTCCTCAGCGATAAATACGCCTTCGGCAAAGGCAGAAGGCTTAACCTCGAAAAGATAACGAAGTTCAAGGATCTCCTCGTCATAGAGATAAAAGTAGACGAGATGACAGGGAAGAAGAGCCCCGCCTAGACTTGGCTCGAATCTACTTCTTTTCCCCCAAAAAGCTTGTTTCATGTTGCTTGTAGTAAGCGTAATTTTTTTTAGTGGTGGTGGTTGTGGGGTTTACTTGTTTTTGTGTGGGTTGTTGCCGTGGCTATGTATTCCGTGAATTTTTTTATGGGTTTGGGGGTGGTTCCACTCGTTTTTGGGTGGGGCCTTGTTGCGAGAGGTCGTGGTTCTAATGCGTGTTTCTTGGTTCATCGGTTTACCTATACGGCTTTTTATGTGTATCGTTAACCGTTCTGGGCTTCTCTGGGGCTTGTTTTCGGTAGAGGTGCGCCGGTTCAGCGTTTTTTGTTGCTCCTTGGATGAGGGTGTTTTCGGCGGCTCGACGGATCGATTTGTTCCTAGTTACTTGCTATAAGCGTTTTTTTGGATATGATCGGGGGCTTTTTTGGGTGTTTGTGTTAGGTTACTGGTCATATGGGGAAAAAAAATTTGGGTCAGGGTTGGTGTTCTTAGTTACATGGAACAAGGATAAATGTTTAAAGTGCTCTAATCACGATGGCTCAGCACAAACTTAGTTAAGCTTCAACTGAACCAAGCCCTCTCCTATGCAATACCACCCATATTATGAAGTAAAAGCAGGTGTTTTGGAGCAACGTTTTTCTTGTACGCAACAGTCCTCATAAATTCATGGGTATACCCGAGAAGATCAAACGGATCAAGGAGGAGATGCGCCGCACCCAGATCAACAAGGCCACAGAGCGGCACCTCGGGGTACTCAAGGCCAGACTCGCCCGACTCAAACGCATGCAGGAAGAACAAGCCTCCAAAAGAGCCGGAGGCAACGCCGGCTACAGCGTCAAGAAGGGCGGGGACGCCACCGTGGTGCTCCTCGGGCTACCCAGCGTCGGCAAGTCCACGCTCCTGAACCACCTCACGGGGAGCAACAGCAAGGTGGCCGCCTACAACTTTACCACCCTCACAGTCATACCGGGCATACTCAACCACAAGGGGGCCAGGGTACAGGTCCTGGACATCCCCGGCATCATCAAGGGCGCCTCCGAGGGCAAGGGCCTGGGGAAACGGGTACTATCCGCCGCCCGCAGCGCCGACCTCCTGCTGGTGATGCTGGATGTGTTCAACCCAGACTCCAGGGAGATACTCCTGGACGAGGTCCGCGCCATAGGCATAAGGCCGGACGAGGCCATGCCAAGGGTCAACGTGAAGAAGCGGTCCTCGGGCGGCGTCACCGTAACCGACTTGGCGGGCGTAACCCACGTGGACGAGGAGGGCGTGAAGCAGGTCCTCCGGGGGTACGGCCAGCCCAACGCCCACGTCACCATACGCCAGGACATAACCTACGACCAGCTCATCGACGTCCTCATGAAGAACAGGGTATACGTCCCCACCCTCACAGTGGTCAACAAGATCGACATGGTGGACCAGAGCTACCTCGCCGACCTCAAAGAGTCATTGAGGTTCGAGTTCCTGCCCATCAGCGCCGACAACGACGTCAACCTGGACCGGCTCAAGGACCAGATATTCAGGAAGCTAGACTTCATACGGGTGTACATGAAACCTAAGGGCGAGGAGCCCGACTACGACGAGCCCATGATCATAAGGAACGGGGACACCGTGGAGGACGTCGCCGACAAGGTCCACAGGAGGCTAAAGGAAGAGCTGCGGTACACCCGCATATGGGGCAGAAGCGTCAGGTTCGGAGGCCAAAAGGTGAGGCTCACACACCCCCCAATGGACGAGGATATAATCACCTTTTACTCCTGATCAATCCGTCACTGGAAACAGGCAGTTAGCTAAATGCAATCCAAATATTGATTCACATTCTACCCAGCCGCCGTCATAAACGCCATAAATTCGCCAAATTATATGTAACAAACCCCCCACCAAAAACGATTTTCCTCCAATTACAGGTCCCCTGAAACAAAGTGGATAACCTTATGCGCTCCAACCTCTCACAGAACACATGAGAAGCAATGGCTAAGATGGTGGGGCTCGTCGGCAAAGCCAACGTAGGCAAGAGCACGTTCTTCGGCGCCGCGACTCTCAAGCCCGTCGAGATCGCCGGGTTCCCGTTCACCACTATAAAGGCGGACAGGGGCGTCGGCTACATACGTGCCCCATGCGTCTGCAGGGAGTTCGGCGTACAGGACAACCCCCAGAACAGCGCCTGCGTTGACGGCGTCCGACTCATACCCGTCGACCTCATCGACACGCCAGGCCTCATCCCCGGCGCCCACCTAGGCAAGGGACTAGGCAACCAGTTCCTCGACGAGGTGCGCCGCGCAGACGCCCTCATCGTCGTCGCCGACGCCTCGGGCGCCACCGACCTAAACGGCCAGCCCGTCGAACCCATGACCAACGACCCCGTCGGCGACGTCCAGATGTTCGAAGAGGAGTTCGACCTCTGGCTCCGGGCCCTCCTCAGGAAGGACTGGGACAAGATAAGCAGGACAGCCCAGAGCAGGAAGGAGCACATCAGCCGGCACCTCGAGGAGAAACTCACAGGCCTCGGCATCGGCAGGTACCAGATAGCCCGGGCGGTGGACCAGGCCGAGGTGGACGGCTACAACAGTGTCAAATGGAAGGACGACGATTTCAACCGCTTCACAACCCAGCTCCGCAAGGTGAGCAAGCCCCTCATAGTCGCCGCCAACAAGGCCGACAGGGACGGAGCCGAACAGAACATCGAGCGCATGAAAGAGGCGGGGTACAGGGTCGTCCCCACCTGCGCCGAGGCCGAGCTGGCCCTCAGACGCGCCGCCGAGGCTGGGCTCGTCCAGTACACCCCCGGCGACCCCGAGTTCAACGTCGCGTCCCCCGAGAAGCTGACAGACGGACAGCGCAGAGCCCTCGAAACGATAAGGGAGAAGGTGTTCGACAAGTGGGGAGGCACCGGCCTCCAAGACGCCATCAACGAGGCGTTCTTCGGCCTCCTCGACATGATAACCGTCTACCCCGTCGAGGACGCCGAGAAGCTCACCAATCACAGGGGCCACGTGCTCCCCGACTGCTTCCTCGTCACGAGGGGAACCACCGCAAAACAGTTCGCGTCGGAGATACACACAGACCTCGCCGAGGGCTTCATCTACGCCGTCGACGCCCGCACCAAGAGACGCCTCGGAGACACCTATATCCTAGAGAACAACGATGTGATACAGATAGTGTCGGCCAAGGGCCGAAGATAGGTGAAAAACATGGTCAAGGTACTGGTATCCGATCCAATCCACGAGGACGGCGTCAAGATGCTCAGGGAAGCCGGCCTCACGGTGGACCTGAGGACCGACATCACCGGCGAGGAACTCATGAAGGTCATCGGAGGCTACGACGCAGTCGTCGTTAGGAGCCGCACCAAGCTCACAGCGGAGGTGCTGAAGAAGGCCACCAGCCTCAAGGCAATAGCACGAACCGGCGTCGGCCTCGACAACATCGACACAGGGTACGCCAAGGAGAAGGGAGTAGAGGTATTCAACAGCCCCGAGGCGCCGTGCAACGCCGTCGCCGAGCTAGTCATCGGCCTCATGCTCAGCATGGCGAGGCACATCCCAGCCGCCGACTCTTCGACGAAGCAGGGCAGGTGGGAGAAGAACCGGCTCATCGGCATCGAGCTTAGCGGCAGGACCCTCGGCGTAATCGGGTTCGGCCGCATAGGCTACATGGTCGGAAAGAAAGCCAGAGCCCTCGGCATGGAGGTACTGGCCTACGATGTCCTCATGGACAGGCTCCGGCACTTCGTGGAGGAGATCGGCGCCAAGGATGTGGACCTGGATACGCTGCTCGCGGAGAGCGACTTCATCACGGTCCACGTGCCCCTGCTGCCCCAGACCAAGCACATGATCAGCGCACCACAGTTCGAGAAGATGCGGGACGGCGTCTACGTAGTCAACGCCGCCCGGGGAGGCATCGTAGACGAGGCCGCCCTCAAGGCCGCGCTCGACTCTGGGAAGGTCGCCGGGGCGGCGCTCGACGTCTTCGAGTCCGAACCCAGCCCCGACCCCGAGCTGGTAGGGCGAGCCAACGTGGTGTGCACTCCCCACATCGGAGCCGGCAGCGTCGAGGCCCAACTGGGCAACAGCACCATAGTGGCCGAGAAGCTCATCAAGTTCTTCGACTGACCACCATGATAACCATACTCGGCGCAGGGCTCTCGGGGCTGAGCGCGGCATATCATCTCAGGGACGGCTACGTGGTCCTCGAGAAGGAGCGGGAGGCGGGCGGCCTCTGCAGAAGCGTATACATAGACGGCTACGTGTTCGACTACGCCCCCCACATCCTCTTCACTAGGGACGAGTACACCAGGAACCTCTTCTTCAGGCTCCTCGGCGACAACCTCCACACCCACGAGCGGAGAGCCTACATCTACATGATGAACACCTACGTCAAGTACCCCTTCGAGGCCAACCTGAGCCCCCTGCCGAGGAGCGTCATAGACGAGTGCATCCAGGGCGTCATAGACCGGAGACAGGTGGAGCCCCGAAACTTCATGGAGTGGATACGCTCCACCTTCGGCGACGGCGTCGCCCGCCACTACATGGTGCCCTACAACCAGAAGGTGTGGAAGCACCCCCTCGAGGAGATGAACACGGACTGGATCGCGGGCCGCGTCCCCTCCCCCAGCGTCGACGAGATGAGAAGGGGGGCCGAGGGAAGACAGGACAAGGACTTCGGCCCCAACGCCGTCTTCTGGTACCCGAAGCGCGGCGGCATCGGGGCCCTCGCCGCCCAGCTGTCCAGGGGCCTGAACGTCTCGCTGGGCTCCACGGCCACCGAGCTGAAGCTCCACGGGGACGGGGTCAAGGTGGTCTACATGAAGGACGGCAGACGGAGAAATGTCGAGTCGGACCGCGTACTCTCGTCGCTGCCGCTCCCCGAGGTCGTCAAGATGATCGACGACGCCCCCGAGGAGGTGCACCGGGCAGCGGAGAGGCTGGTGCACAACTCCCTGGTCTGTGTCATGGTGGGAGTCAAACGGCCCCATATCACAGACAAGCACTGGCTCTACTTCCCCGAGGAAGACCTCGCGTTCAACAGGATCAGCTTCCCCATGAACTTCAGCCCACAGACGACGCCGGAGGGCCGAAGCAGCATCCTCGTAGAGGTGACCTACAGGGACCATGCGGACGTGGAGGAGACCAAGATACGCGTGCTCATGGACCTCGTGAAGGCCGGCCTCATCGACGCAGACGACGAGGTGGAGACCAGCACGGCGGCCGACTTCAGGTACGCCTACGTCATCTACGACCAAGACCACAGGAAAAACGTTAACATTATACACAGGTACCTTGAAGGTAACCGCATCACACCCATAGGAAGGTTCGGCGAATGGGAGTACCACAACATGGACAAGGCGATACAGTCAGGGAAAAGGGCAGCCGAAGCCCTGGGCCGCTGATAAGCGTCGTCGTCCCCGCCTTCAACGAGGAGAAGAACATCGAGAAGTGCCTCACCTCGCTGCACAGCCAGACCATCCCCCGAGAACACATCGAGATAATAGTGTGGACGGAGACAGCCAGGACAGGACCCGGATGATCGCCGAGACCCTCGCAGACAAGGTCATCACCCAGACCAGCATGGGAGTCGGCGGAGCCAGAAACGACGGCTTCCACAACGCCGAGGCGGAAATCGTCGCCACCACAGACGCCGACTGCCAGCCATACCCGGGATGGCTCGAAGCCACGCTGAAAGGATTCGACGACGACGTAGTAGCCGTCACAGGGTTTCTGGACCCCGGCGACTGGGGCGACATAACGGGAGCCGAGAAGCTCGCCTACGAGACACTGTTCTGGCTCAGCAACGTCCTCCTCGTCGTCCTCAGCGTCCTCGGCAAGTACCACCTCTGCGGAGCCAACTCGGCGTTCAGAAAAACCACGTTCCTCGAAACCGGCGGCTACCTCCCCCTCGCCTACGCCGACGACACCGAACTCTACAAACGCATAAAACACAAAGGCAGAGTCAAGCTACTCGATGACATGATCATCCACTACAGCGTCCGCAGAATCAAGAAGATGGGGCTCCCAAACTACATCCGCCTCGTCTTCAAGATGGAGTGGGACGTATCCATCATGAACCGCAAACCCATGAAAGGCGGCTACGCCAGACAAACATACGAATAAAAAATTTTTCCGATCTGACCCGTAACAGGTCATAAGAAAACTTACAGCGGCTAGTTTCTGCCGGCTACCCAGCCCACGTCCTTATCGGACTTGATCGCAGGGTGGCTAGGGTCAACCAAGACGATCTCGAACCACTTGTACTGGCCGTCCTGCCACACCCAGTAGCTGTTCAGCACCTCGAGGTTCGGGTACTTCCGGGCGGTCCGCTCCTCCGCGATGAGCCTCTTGCTCTTCGCAGGTTTGTACTTCTTGACACCCATACGCTTCTGCCTACGCCCAAGCACAGGCCTGATCTTCCGCCGACCGCCCCTCCGGACACGTGTACGCACAACGACGAACCCCTTCTTCGCCTTGTAGCCCACGCTACGAGCCCTGTCCAGCCTCGTCGGCTTATCGATCCTGACGGTGGAAGGCTGCCTCCGCCAGACGATGACCCTCTGCCTCATGACATCGTATACGTAGCTGTCCTTGGGTCGCTTCCACGCCTCCCTGAGATGCCTGTACAATGATGTTCTCCTCGATTGGCTATCAAAGTAGAATGGTTCAAACTAATAAAGGTATAGACAGGGAAGACACTTCAAAATAGAGGGCGGAGCAGGGCCCCTAGAGGCCCAGAAGCGCGTACGCGATGAAGAGAGGCGCGAACAGCGACGCGATCTGGCTGATAACCGTTACCAGCGTGTTCAGCGACGGCCCCGCAGTGTCCTTGAACAGGTCGCCCACCGTGTCGCCGATGACCGCCGCCTTGTGGGCTTCGCTGCCCTTGCCTCCGAAGTAGCCCGATTCCACGTACTTCTTGGCGTTGTCCCAGAGGCCCCCAGCGTTCGACATGAGTATGGCGAGGAAGAAGCCGCTGAATATGGCTCCGCTCAGGTAGCCCGCCAGCGCCTTGACGCCGGCGACGAAGCCCACGATGAGGGTCGTCATGATGCTGAACACGATCAGCGGCAGCAGCTCCGTCAACGCGCCCTTGGTGGCGATGTTGATGCACTTACCGTACTCCGGCGTACCGGTGCCCTCCATGAGGCCGGGGATCTCCCTGAACTGGCGGCGTATCTCCTCGATCATCTTGTACGCGTTCTTCGAGACGGCGAGGATGATCATGGCCGAGAATATGACGGGGACACTCATGCCGATGAAGACCCCCATCATGACCAGCGGGTCCATGAGGTCGAACACCACCGTGGTCCCTACGAGCCTCTTCACTATCTCTTGGTAGGACGCTAGCAGGGCTAGCGCCGTTAGGCCGGCCGCGCCTATGGCGAATCCCTTCGTGATCGCTTTCGTGGTGTTGCCCGCGGCGTCGATCTCGTCGGTGATGCCCACGACCTCCTCGCCGAGCTTGGACATCTCAGCGATGCCCTTCGAGTTGTCGCCAATCGGACCGTAGGCGTCGCCAGCGATGATGATGCCTGCGATGCTGAGCATCCCGACGGCCGCGATCCCGACACCGTAGACCCCGTAGATGGTGTACGCGACGGCTGACCCGATGCCTATCCCGAGGAAAGCCGGGAAGCAGCTGATGAGGCCGTAGCTGAAGCCCGTCAAAATGGTGATGGCCGCACCCGTCTGGCTCGCCTCGGCGGTCTTCTTGGCGGGCGGCCTGTTGATGGAAGTATAGTAGTCGCTTGTCATGCCGATTACGGTTCCGACAGCCAACCCGACTATGTTACAGTACCAGATCTTCATGTCGTAGCCGAGCATCATCGTCGCGCCGTAGGTTAGCACGGCGAAGGCGATGGTCGTAACGTAGGTCCCCATGTTGAGTGCCTTACCCGGGTCACCGCCCTTTTCCACCCTGACGATGGCGACGCCTAGGATGGACGCCAGTATGCCGAGGCCCGCATAGACGAGTGGCACGACCTCAAGGTACTGGATCGGTAAGGTTCCACCAAGGATCATCGCTGCCATGATGGCCGCCACATAGGAGTCGAAGAGGTCCGCCCCCGAGCCGGCGCAGTCGCCCACGTTGTCGCCCACGTTGTCCGCGATGACCGCGGGGTTACGGGGGTCGTCCTCCGGGATGCTGAGCTCGACCTTGCCGACGAGGTCCGCGGCGATGTCCGCGGTCTTGGTGTAGATGCCGCCGCCGGCCTTCATGAAGAGCGTGAGTGTGCTGGCGCCGATGCTCATGCCGAGGACGATCTCAGGGTCCTTCGTGAGCCAGTAGATGAGGCTGACGCCGAAAAGGGCGAGCCCGACCACCATGAGGCCCATGACGGCGCCGCCTCGAAAAGCTATGGGGAAGGCTTCGGAAAGTCCTCCATTCTTAGCCGCGTTCGCGGTCCTGACGTTCGCCTTGACGGCGATCTCCATCCCGATGATGCCGGCTAGGCCTGACAGGACGGTGCCGAATACAAAGGTTACTCCGATCTTGAGCCCGAGGACCGCGGAAAGTATGACGCCCATGACGACGACGAAGACGCCTAGGTACGTGTACTCCGTCTTCAGGAACGACCTGGAGCCCTCCTGGATCAATCCAGCGATCTGCTTCATCCGGTCTGTCCCGGCGTCCTTGTCGTTCACATACTTGAACAAGAATAGCCCGATCAGGATCGAAATCATCGATGATGCTGGCGCGATCAGCCATGCGTCTACCATTACACATTTTCACTCCATTAGTTGACTGTTTCCGCCAATAATCGGCTTCAAATATATAAAAATGTGTGGGATAAAAGACGCGTATTTACCCTTTTCTGTGCTCTACATACTGCCGCCGGGGGATCAGCCGCTGGGGCAGTATGAGGAACGCGGTGAGGCTGCCTGCGAAACAGTAGAGGAGCTGGAACCGCGTCAAAGGCACCACGTGGAACACCTCGTTTAGGAATGGCACGTAGAGTATCAGGAACTGCAAGCCCACGCCGACCATAACCGAGACGAAGAGCATCTTGTTGGCCGTGACGCCCTCCCAGCCCAGCTGGAAGATATGCTTTGTCTCGCTCCTGCACTGGTAAGCCAGGAGGAACTCGAAGAACACGATGCTCGTGAACGCAACTGTCCGGGCGGTGGTTGCGGCCAACTCGAAGTCCCCGGTCACCTGCACCATGGTTATGTATGTGTAGAAGAACGGTATGAAGTCGCTGATAAAGTCCACCAGCGCCGCGAAAAGGATAAACCTCCAGAAACGCCTCAGCATGTCCTCCTTTGGGTCGCGCGGCGGGTACCTCATGATGTCGGGGTCCGCGGGGTCGATGCTCAGGGCTACTGCGGGCAGCCCGTCGGTCACCAGGTTGACCCACAGCACGTGTATGGGTAGGAACGGTACAGGGAGCCCCAGAACGGCTGTGACGGTGATCTCGATGAACTCGTCGAAGTTGGCGGCCAGCATGAGCTTGATGTACTTGCTGACGTTGTCGTAGATCTCACGGCCGCCCCTGATGGCTCGGACGATGGTGGCGAAGTTGTCGTCCTCCAGCACCATGTCGCTGGCCTCCTTGGTGACGTCTGTGCCCTTGATGCCCATGGCGATGCCGATGTCGGCCGCCTTCAACGCGGGCGCGTCGTTGACGCCATCGCCCGTCATGGCGACGATGTGGCCCAGCCGTTTCAGGCTCTGAGCGATCCTCATCTTGTGCTCGGGGCTCACACGGGCGCAGACCCTGACATCCTCGATCACGCCGTCGAGCTCTTCGTCGCTCATGGACTCGATCTCTATACCCTCCAGCACAGAGCCTTCTGTCTGCTCGCTTAGTATCCCGATCTCCTTGGCGATGGCGACCGCGGTAATCCTGTGGTCGCCTGTGACCATGACGGAGCGGATGCCTGCCTCCTGAGCCGTCTTGATGGCTAGTGGCACCTCCTCGCGGGCAGGGTCGATCATGCCCTGCATCCCCACGAAGACGAGGTCGTTCTCAACCTCCTCGACGTCGAGGTCGGTGAGGTCGTAGTCTTCGGGTAGCCATTTATACGCGACGCCGAGCACGCGGAGAGCCTCCGCGGCCATGGCGTCCATCTCTTCACGGTTCTTCTTGAGGTCTGCCTCGGTGACGGCTCTCACGGAGTCCCCCTCCTGGAGGCCGTCGCTGCGCACCATAATTATCTCGGGGGCGCCCTTCACGTAGGCGACGAGCCTACCTTCAGGCGTCCTATGGATCGTTGTCATGCGTTTACGCGCGGAGTCGAAAGGCAGCTCAGCCACGCGGGGGTAGTTCTTCTTGAGCGCCGCGACATCTATCCCGGCCTTCATGGCGGCGACGAGCATGGCGCCCTCAGTGGGATCGCCGAAGCAAACCCACGCACCGTCGTTTTGCTGCACGTGGGCGTCGTTGTTGAGGGCCCCGATCCTGAGAAGCAGCTCAAGGTTGCTGTCGGACGTGAGGTCGATCTTGGAGCCGTTCTCCATGAGCTCTCCTTTCGGGACGTACCCGGCGCCGCTTATGTTCATCTGGCGGCCGTTGGTGTTGACTCTTGTGACCGTCATCTCGTTCTTGGTGAGGGTCCCTGTCTTGTCGCTGCAGATCACCGTGGTGCTACCGAGGGTCTCGACGCTGGCCAGTTTCCTCACGATGGCCTTCTGCTTAGCCATCTTGGCGGTCCCTAGGGCCAAAGTGATGGTGAGGACCGCGGGCAGGCCCTCTGGGATCGCCGAGACGGCGAGGCTGATACTGGTCATGAAGACCTGTTCAAGTGTCCTGTCGTGGACGAACCAGAGGACGAGGAACACGAAGACCGTGAGTATGACGCTGATGGTGGCCAGCTGCCTGCCCATCCTCTCCATCTTCTGGCGGAGGGGCGGGTCCTCGACGTCGATAGACTGGACCATGCCCGCGATCTTGCCGAACTGACTGTTCATCCCGGTCTCGGTGACCACGGCGACGGCTCGTCCGTTGGTGACGACGGTACCCATGAAGACCATGCACTTCTGGTCGCCGACTCCGGCGTCGGCAGCGACGGGGTCCAGCCTCTTGGACACGGTCCTCGACTCACCCGTCAGGGCGGCCTCGTCCACCTCCAGGTTGGCGGCCACGATGAGCCTGCTGTCCGCAGGGACCCTGCTACCTGCCTCAAGCAACACGATGTCCCCTGGGACCAGGTCCTTGGAGTCTATGGACTCCTCCCTGCCTTCTCGAAGCACTAGGACGTGGGGGCTCACCATCGCTTTAAGAGCCTCGACAGCCTTCTCGGCCCGGTACTCCTGGACGAAGCCCAAGATGGCGTTCATGACGACGATGAATAGTATCACGTAGGCGTCGGTCATGGGCTCGCCCGCCTGGATGGCCAGATAGGCCGAGACTGTGGCGGCTATCACGAGTATGATGACGAGTATACTGGTGAACTGCTCGAATAGGAGGTGATACCACTGCTTCTTCTTCTCCTCCTTGAGCTCGTTAGGCCCGTAAACCTCCAGCCTTTTACTGGCTTCCTCACCTGTGATGCCTTCACGGCCTGTCTCGAGTGCCTTCAGAACGGCGTCTACTTCGGTTGCATGCCAGTCAGTCTTCTCCAAGGTCCACACCATGCCACTCGATAGATCCGGAATCTATTTCCCCAATGGGAATGTATTATGACTTAAAACTTCTCCGTTAATTTCCTCAGGTTAAAAGGGGAGAAGGCGGCGCCAATGAGCACGGCTTCTAGCCTATGAGTTCGAGGTATCTCCTCTGCCTGAGGATCAGAACCTTGACCCCGGCTTCCCTCAGTCTCCTTCTGAGCTCGGCGTCCGTTGTGCCGACGATCAATCTCTTTTCTACGGCTGTGCGCAGGATCGATTCGTCCACCGTCTCTTTTTCCCTCGCCTCTACATCGAGTACGCTGCACCTCTCTGCGATCTTCTCCGCGAAGCTTAACTCCTTGGCGAAGGATGGGCTCGCACCCTGTTTCAGAAGCTCTATCTCTCTCAGGACGCTTCTGGTCACGTAATACTCTGGTAGATTATTGAGCGTACGCTCCGCCTCCTCGAAGACGTCGACCCCGAACCGTAATGGGATCATGAGAAAATTGGTGTCAAAAAGTATCTTCGGAGGCAAGTCAGCCACTCATGGTCCCTACTCCGATCAGCCTCCATCTTCCGCTGATGCGTCGGCTGATGGCCACCCGGTCCCCGGGCTCGGCGCAGACGGGGATGGTTAGCTTGGTCTCCATTTCACTCTTCTTGACGTCTGTGACGTCTCCCATGGTTTTCGCTGTGCCGACGTTGAGGAGCAGCTTCTCTCCTTTCGCTATCTTCGCTACCTTCTCCCTCTCTCGGCTGCCGACAACGTTCTTGAAGAGCTCGTAATCTAGCCGCATCTCTTCAAGCACAGGCGGAAGAGTGCCCGGTTTTCCTACGAGGCTCCCCACAAGCCCGTCCGACTTTGTTATCGAGGGATCAAGCATCGTGCCGACGCCGGCCAAGCCTCCTAGAAGCGCCTCTTCGACGGCTGTGCCTCCTACGTGGAGGCTCGTTATCTCGGTGACGAGCTCCCTCATCCTGAGGCGGTTCTTCTGCCTCGTCGGCAGACCCGGCTTTATCTCGATCTCGTCACCCATCTCGAATCTACCTTGGGTGATGCTTCCCCCAATGACTCCGCCGACCATGTCGTCTATGGCGGTCCCGGGCTTGTTTACGTCGAAGCTCCTGATGATGTGCATCCTCGGGGGCAGGTTCGGCTCCCGTGTGGGCGTGGGCAGGTACTTCTGCATCCCCTGGATGAGGAGGTCTATGTTCACCATCTGCTGTGCGGACACCGGTATTATGGGGGCGTCCTTTGCGATGCTGCCTTTAACGAAGCTCCTGATCTCGTCATAGTTCTTTAGGGCCTTCTCCCTGCTCACTAGATCGATCTTGTTCTGTACTATGACCAGGTTCTTTAGCCCGACCGCCTCGATGGCCGCCAGGTGCTCTCGGGTCTGGGGCTGAGGGCACTGCTCGTCGGCCGCGATCACCAATATGGCGCCATCCATCACGGCGGCGCCGCTCAGCATCGTGGCCATGAGTATCTCGTGACCAGGCGCGTCTACGAAGCTTACGGCACGCTGTAGCTCGGCCTCTCCTCCACATGAGGGGCACTCCTTGGTGACGCAGTAGCATTGAGGCTCCTCGCAGTTGGGGCACTTGTAGATGGAGGCGTCGGCGTACCCCAGCTTTATCGTGATGCCTCGTTTAAGCTCCTCGCTGTGGCGGCTCGCCCATGTACCAGTGAGGGCCTGAACCAGCGTCGTCTTCCCGTGGTCCACGTGCCCGATGGTGCCTATGTTGATCTCAGGTTGTCTAGGTAGCTTCGCGATGTTGGATCTCCCCGTTAAGCCAGTGGATTCACTACGGAATCTCCTCTTAAATACATATCCCCGGACCCCGGCGGCTTCTGTGTGTATCAGCGACACCGATCCATTGATAAAGAGTTAAAAACCCTCTAAAGGGATTTGACACTATCAAGGTGGAAAAAGTGACTGAGAACAAGGTCGCCGTGATGATCCCCCGGGAGCTGTACCAGAAGATCGAGGAGAAGATCGCTGGAACCAGCTTTACCAGCGTCGAGGAGTACGTCATGCTCAAGCTGGAGAACGAGTTCCCCGACGAGACGGAGTACACAGAAGAAGAAGAACAGATAATCAGGGAGCGCCTCAGGCGCCTCGGCTACATAGAGTGATCTGTTATGCCTAGACCTCATGGCGGTAGACTGGTCGACAGGTTCACTCCACCATTGGAAAAAGCCGAAGCCGCGGAGGAGGCTTCCAAGCTCCCCAAGGTAGAGGTTAGCCATGAGCTACGGCTGGACCTCGAGAACATAGCCTCCGGCCTCTACAGCCCACTCACGGGACCCATGACGCAGAACGACTATCAGACTGTGTTGGCTAAGGGAAGGCTCTCTGACGACCTGCCGTGGACCATCCCTATCCTACTGGACGTCGCGTATGAGACGGCTAAGGGTTTCAAAGAAGGCGACACGGTGACTCTCGTCTGTGAAGAGGAGCCTTTCGCGACGGTCACAGTAGAGGAGAAGTATGGATGGGACAAAGAGACCCACTGTAAAGCTGTCTATAAGACGACTGATCCAGCGCACCCCGGCGTCGAAAAGACGAAC
Source organism: Candidatus Bathyarchaeota archaeon (assembly GCA_030669135.1). Classification (GTDB taxonomy): domain Archaea; phylum Thermoproteota; class Bathyarchaeia; order TCS64; family TCS64; genus RBG-16-57-9. Next base: position 16,709 of record DAOVEE010000003.1, read on the forward strand.
GACATGAATGATTTGCTGGTGGGCGGCCCAATAATGGTGTTCAACGAGTCTCCCGGCAAGTATCCTCGGTACCGGCTCAAGCCGAGGGAGACCAGGTTCCTCTTCAAGGAGAAGGGTTGGCGGACAGTAGCCGGCTTCCAGACCCGGAACGCGCCCCACATAGGTCACGAGTACGTGCAGAAGACCGCCCTATCGTTCGTGGACGGCCTGTTCATCAACCCTTTGATAGGTAAGAAGAAGGCGGGGGACTTCACCGACGAGGTGATCCTCGAGAGCTACGAGGCCCTCATCCAGAACTACTTCCTCAGGAACAGCGCCACCCTCGTGACGCTGGAGATGGAGATGAGGTACGCCGGACCCAAGGAGGCGATCCACCACGCCATCGTCCGCAAGAACTATGGGTGCAGCCACTTCATCGTGGGCAGGGACCACGCCGGCGTCGGAGACTACTACGGCCCCTTCGAGGCCCAGAAGATCTTCGAGGACTACCCCGACCTGGGGGTGATGCCCATCTTCTTCAGGAACTTCTTCCACTGCAGGAAGTGCGGGGGGCCACAGAACGAGAAGATCTGCCCCCACGGCGAGGAGGACCACGAGAACTACAAGGGCAGGGTCATGAGGCAGCTCCTCAGGGAGGGCAAGAGGCCCGCTGAGACCCAGATGAGGCCCGAGGTCGTTGATGCCATACTGAGGCACAGCAAACCCTTCGTCGAGTAGCATCTTTCTCTGCATACCCTTATCAGGCTCCGCCGCCATCTCTCTCCGATTATATATGGCGTCAAAGATCAAGGCGGCGCACATCCTCGTGGAGAAACACAGCCAGGCGTTAAAGATGCTGGAGGAGCTAGAGAAAGGAGCCGACTTCGGCAAGCTCGCGAAACAGTACAGCACATGCCCCTCAGGTAAGAGGGGAGGGGACCTCGGCTCCTTCGGCAGGGGCCAGATGGTGAAGCCCTTCGAGCGTGCGGCCTTCGCCCTGAACGTGGGGGAGACAACCAAGGAGCCTGTGAAGACCCAGTTCGGGTATCACATCATCAAGAGGCTCGGGTAGGGCTTCAGACCCAGGTTTCTCTTGTCGAGAACGGTAGTGAGAAACATCCCCAGTTTCTCAGGCAGCGTTCGCCCTATCTCTCGGTACGCCTCGCACTCCACCCAGCAGCGGGGGCACTCCAACTCCGAGATACGCATCCGCGTCTCAGCGGCCTTCTCCGATCCCCATATCTCTGGGAAGGGCTTCTCGCGTATGTTGCCGAGGCGGCTGTTCATGACGATGCATGGGTAGACGTCACCGTAGGGGTCGAGGAAGAAAGACTCGGTGCAGGCGTGGCACGGCGTCGTTCGTCGGCCCTCAGTCTCTATGTACTCCTGGACGCCCCTCAGGTACCTTAGCGTCGTTAAGCTCCTCAGCACGCCATGTTGGTCCAACGCGTTTTTCGCTACGGCCCTCAACGTCTTGTAGAGGGTATCTTTGTCGTACGTTGTCCCGAAGTCGTCGTTCTTGTAGTAGATGTCGCTGACGTTCAGAGGCCGTAGGCTGAAGTCTGCGCCGCGTCTATATGCGTCCCGCTGAACGATTGGCGCCTCCTTGAGGTTTTCAGGGGTCAACGTCATGCCGACTGACAACATTATCTGCGGCTTAGTCTTCTTGAGATCCGAGAGCTTCCTCAGGGTCTCCTGCGCCAACATGTAGCTTCCTTCGATGCCACGCTGCCTATCATGGATCTCCTCTAGGCCGTCGATGGAGACGCTTATCCCTATGCTGCCTGTCCGCAGCTTCGCGAGGGCCCTCTCAGTGGACTCCCGGATAAGTTCGGGGCTTAACCCGTTGGTGGGCACCCAGAAGGTGCACCCGTTTATGCAGTCGTCTATCGTCTCAATGATCTCGGGGAGGTCATCCCTCAGGAAAGGCTCGCCACCCGTCAGCTGGATGGACTCTACTTCTCTGAACAGACCACGGTTCTCCTGGAAGAAGCCCTTGATTTCGTCTAGGGTCAGCTCGTCTCCGGGCGGCGACTTCCATATGTTGCATGTGGTACATCTGCCGTCGCACCGGTAAGTCACCGCGAAGTTGGCTATCTGTCTGGGGAGAACGCTCACACTTTAATGTATGTTTTAGTTTACAATTAAAACCGTCGGCTCTGGGTAGGTTATATAACAGCATGTAATGATAACTTCACCCATGAAACTGCTTAACATAGACCACATCCACTTCTTCGCCACCGACCTTGACGAGGCGATAAGGTTCTACGAGGGCATCGGTTTCAGGCTCGTGCAGAGGTTTGAGCACGGCGGTAGGGAGGCGGCCCAGCTCAGGTCAGAGTTCGGCATGACAGTAGACATCAACGAGACAAGAGCCGCGGACAACCCTGGTTACAGCCACTTCTCGGTCCTCGTGGATGATGTAGGCGAGGCTTCAAGGGAGCTGATGGAGAAAGGGTACTGGGTCGACGGCCCGACCTACAACGAGGATACTAAAAGACACATCATCACCGTCAGGGATCCCAACGGCTTTCTCGTCCAGATGGTTCAGAAAGAATAGTGGAAAGGGTTAACCTCTAGCCCTCTTCAGGGCTTCCTTGGCACCGTACGACAGTAAGGAGTCCGCGCTCGCGACGGTGCTGAACCGGAAACCCTTGCTCACAGCCCAGGCTATGTTATCCATGTTGCACCATAGGCCCGCCGGCTTACCGTGGTCGTCTGAGACCTTCAGCACATGCTCGAGGGCTCCCATGAACTTGGGGTTATCGTAGTCCGGGGGAACGCTGAAGCCGAGGTTGTTGCTTAGGTCCCAGGGTCCGACGTAGCAGGCGTCGACACTCTCCACGCCCATGATCTCGTCGAGGTTGTCAAGCGACTTCTGGGTCTCGACCTGAACGGAGACGAGTATCTCGTCGTTCGCGGTCTCACGGTAATCAGGGTCCCAGCGCGCCGCCGTCCTCGGGCCCCAGCCTCGTATGCCTTCAGGAGGGTACCTGCATGCGGCTACGGCTGCCTCTGCCTCCTCCTTGGTGTTGACCCATGGGACGAGTATCCCGTGGGCGCCGAGGTCCAGTATACGCTTGATTATCACTAGATCGTTCCACTGTGGGCGGACGATTGGCGTGCAGTCGGTGCCGCTCATGCTTTGGAGCAGTCTCTCCATGGTCTCGAAGCTCATGGGGCTGTGCTCGCCGTCGATGAGGAGCCAGTCGAATCCCTGGCGGCTCAGGATCTCGGTGACGTCGGGGTGGCCCAGCTCGACGAAGGTGCCGACACAGTTCTCGCCCCTCCTGATCTTCTCTTTGAGCCGGTTCTTCATAGTAATCCAATGAAATACTCTCATACAATATATAACAGTGACCGGGTCAGCTTGTAGATCATTGTATTCACCGGCTTGACAAACGATCAGTAAGTTATTTATTCTGTCTAGGCATCTTTTTCGACGATTAGGTGCAATGACATGGTTCAATTCCTTGGCATAGAATACTGGAAGAAGTGTCAAGAGGTCGCGAACGTCGACGAGGAGTTTGGCATCAAGACCAGGATGTTCAACGCCACTTTCACGTACAGGGTCACCGATAAAGACGACCTCCCCGACATCTACGTAGAGTTCGTGGACGGCAAGATCACGGAGGTCAGGGAGCTGGGCGCAGACGAGAAGACGGCCTTCACTCTCGAGGGCCCGTACAGCGTATGGACCCAGGTCAACAAGGGTGAGCTGGACGGCAGCAACGCCATCATGACCAGGCAGCTTCAGTTCAAGGGCAACATGAGCGCCATCATCAGGTACAGCAAGGCGTTCCTCAGGCTCTTCGAGCTCATGCAGACCATCCCGGTTGAGTACTAGCCTAACCACCTCTTATCCCTTATTTGACTGAAAAACCGGTTGAATACCAGACTTTTATTGTCAAACGATAACCGTATATACCCTTTTTTCATCAATTGAATAAGAGGGCCCCATGATCGATGAAACCTCTTTAAATGTTATCAGGGAGTTACTCCGAGACGCTCGTCTGAGCTTCAGAGAGGTCGCGAGACGTATCGGGATAAGCAGCGGCACGGTGGCCTCCAGGGTGAGGGAGCTGGAGAGGAACGGCGTGATAAAGAAGTACACCGTCCAGCTTGACCACGAGAAGATGGGCTACGAGCTGACGGTCATAACAGAGATCATCGTCTCGGGAGGCATGGTGATGGAGGTGGGGGAGAAGATCGCGGCCTACCCCGAGACGACAGGCGTATACAACGTGACGGGGGAGTCGGACATCATGGTGATCGCCAAGTTCAAGACGAGACAGAAGCTCAGCGACTTCACGAAAAACATCACCAAGATGCCTCACGTGGAACGCACAGAGACCCACCTAGTCCTGAACACCTTGAAAGAGAACTACGGTCGTCTCATCTAAGCCTGGAGCCTGCCCAGCTCCATCCCTCTCCGAAGAGCTTTAAGGTTAAGCTCTTTTCGTTTGGGGAAACGATCCGATATAGAGGCCGCGAGGGCTTCGGCTTTGACGACGCCTGTGAGCGCCTGGACGGCGCCGAGCATCACCATGTTCGCCGTCAACGGGTTACCTAGCTCGTTCGCCGTCGCCACGGCTGGGATCTCGTGGTAGTTCTTGTTCGGGTCCATGTCGTTTTTCGAGATGTCTACGAGGCTAGCCTCGTAGATGACAATGCCTCTGTCCATCACTGTACTGGCGAACGTGGCGAACGCGTCTATGGACATGGCTACGAGGCAGTCGGGACTCGAAATCTTGGGGTAGTCGATGGGCTTATCTGATGTTATTACATCCGTTTTACATGACCCTCCGCGGGCCTCGGGGCCGTAGCTCTGGGTCATCAAGGCGTATTGACCGTCATGGATCGCCGCAGCGTTCGCCAAGACGTAGCCTGCCGTTATGACGCCTTGTCCGCCGAAGCCGGCTATCCTTATCTCTCTCCGAGTCACCTCGCCTTCGCCTCCAGCTCCCGAAGTATCTCGCCGTAGGTCGGCTTCCTTACGTCAACGAAGTCCCCTATTATTATCTCTGTGGAGGGGTCGATCGTGGCCTCCATCGGATGGACCTTCATTATCTTCGTGTTGTCCCTCAGCTGCCGCATCATCTCGATGGGGGTCTGCTTGTTGAGCCTCCCGAAGCCGGTGGTGCAGGGGCTTATCACCTCGATGAAGCTGAACCCTTTCTTCTGGAGCCCCTTCTTTATCGCGTTCTTCAGGTGGTAGACGTGGTAGACAGTCCAGCGGGACACCATGGTGGCGCCGGAGGACGCCACGAGCGCCACCAGGTTGAATGGGTTCTCTATGCTCCCGTATGGGCTGGTGGGGGTCCTCGTGTTAAGCGGGGTCGTTGGTCCATACTGGGCTCCCGTCATGCCGTAGTTGAAGTTGTTGCTGCAGATCACGAGCATGTCCACGTTCCGCCTTGCGGCGTGGATTAGGTGGTTACCTCCTATGGCGAAGAGGTCGCCGTCGCCGCTTATTACCACCGTCTTCAGGTCTGGCCGGGATATGCTGATGCCTGTGGCGAAGGGTAGGGCTCTGCCGTGGGTTGTGTGGAAGGCGTCGGTGTTGACGTAGCCGGAGGCCCTCCCGGCGCACCCTATCCCTGATACGGTGACGATCTTGTCGAGGTCCATGGATAGCTCCTGGATGGCCTCCACGTAGCTGTGGAGGATAATCCCTAGGCCGCAGCCGGCGCACCATATGTGGGGCAGCCTATCCATGCGAAGGTAGTCGCTTAGTGGGTGCTTCATCTCCTCGGTCATGCATCTATCCTCCTAATGGCTTCCAGTATCTCACCGGGAGTGTGGGGGTTCTCCCCGAGCTTCGGGAGGAAGCGCACGGGCTTGGGCTTCACCGCCCTCTCTACCTCCCTGACTAGCTGACCGTAGTTCATCTCTGCGACGATTACTGCCTTGGCGTCCTCCGCCATCTTCTCGAGGAGCTTATCTGGGAACGGCCAGAGGCTCACCAGCCTCAGCAGGCCCGCCTTGAGGCCCCTTTCTCGGGCCTGCTTCACGGCGGTGGCTGCTGACCGCGCCGCTATACCGTACGCTACCACCAGTACCTCGCAGTCGTCCGTCATCAACGTCTCTACCATGGTTATCTTGTCGGTGTTCCGCCTGATCTTGTCGCATAGCCGCCTGACCAGCTTGTCCTGCGTCTCCACGGACATGTCGGGGTAGCCTTTCTCGTCGTGGGTTAGGCCGGTCGAGTAGAACCTGTAGCCGTCCCCGAAGCTCGCCATGGGGGGCACCAGCGACTCGTCCGCCCTGTAGGGGAGGTACTCGGAGGGGGGCAGCGTAGGCCTCTTTCTGTCCACGAGGGTCAGCTCCTCCTCTCTCGGTATCGTCAGCCTCTCGTACAGGTGGCCTATGTTTGCGTCGCTGAGGAGAAACACGGGCGTCCTGTACGCCTCGGAGAGGTTGAACGCCTCGACCGTGAGGTCGTACATCTCCTGCACAGACTGAGGCGCAAGGGCTATCGTCTCGACGTCGCCGTGCATGCCCCAGCGGCACTGCATCACGTCGCCCTGAGCCCCCATGGTGGGCTGCCCAGTGCTGGGCCCGCCGCGCATGACGTTGACTATGACGCAGGGCGCCTCGGTCATCACTGCTAGGCCGATGTTCTCGAGCATCAGGCTGACGCCGGGGCCGCTGGTCGCCGTCATGGCCTTCAAGCCGCTGAAGGACGCGCCTATGACTGAGGCTATGGCGCCGATCTCGTCCTCGAACTGGATGAACTTGCCTCCCAAGACCGGGAACCTCTGGGCGATCCGCTCCGCTATCTCGGTGGCAGGGGTTATGGGGTAGGCCGCGTAGTAGCCGCAGCCCGCGGATATCGCTCCCTCTGCGCACGCCCAGTCGCCGTGCACGAAGCGGGTCCCAGTTAACACCCTGTTAGCCATCGCCTTCGTCCTCCTCTATGATCAGCGCGAAGTCGGGGCAGAGCCTCGTGCAGAGGCCGCAGAGGGTGCACTTATCAGGGTTCTTGATCCTCGGGGGAGTCACGCCTCTCTCCGTGATCTCTTCTGATTTCTCGAACACATTGTTGGGGCAGAACTCGATGCAGTAGCCGCACCCCTTGCACAGCTGTTTTATCAGCTTTATACGCTGCTTGGCCAAGTCGAAACTACCTTCGTCACATGTTAGTTTTACGTGTTTTTATATATCCGTTTTCATTTACTCAAAAATACGGCTCCAGCCGGTGCACTGTTACATATGTGAATATAAAAATGTGTTTTTTTTCGCCGAATGGAGCATGAAACCGGTTTTTTCTGTTAGCGCTTATTAAAGGGATCACGTTGCGGAGGTTCATTCTTCCTCTAGTTGTTCGCGGATGGTCTCGTCCTCAAGTGTTATGTTGCCGTACACTATGCCTATGACGCCGGAGTAGAGGAGCCGCTTCTTGATCTCCTTGAACTCGTCCGGGGTTACGCCGAGGTTTTTGAGCTTACCCCTAAGGGTGTCCTGGGTGACATGTCCATGTTGGTAGCTGCACAGGGCCTTCATGAAGAGCTTCTCTCTTTCCGTGAGCGTCATGGGCTGTCCTCTGAGGGTGGATAAAGGAACAGAACTGGAGGGATAAGACTTGTTGTACGCTGAACCATCACGGGTCAGGTTAAAGGCTGTTAAGAAAGACTGGGCTTTTGTTATGCCCGTACGTCTAGGTTTACCAGTTCCTCTAGTCGGTCGTAGTATTTGAGCACGTTCGTGCCAGAGTGGGTGATGTGGTACTGCTTTCCTCTTCCCCGCATGTCGCCCGCCTCCTCGGCGTACCCCTTGTTGACCAGGAGGTCGATGGTGCTCTTCAAAGTGTTCCATGAAAGGTTGGAGGCGTACATGATCCTAGTTGGCCTTGACTCTCCATGGTGTATGACTGAAAGGACGTCGATAGCTATCTGGAAGCTTGATCTTCTCGGACTCAAGGCAGATGCTTCTCAGCTTGAAACGATTATAAGCATTATAGGTTTGAGAAAAGGAAGATTGATTCATATATTCGCGAGGGATGATGGGTCTATATCTTCTCTTTGAGGAGCGACCCGAGTATCTGGATGCCCTCCGTTATGTCGGGGATGCTTGGGTGGCTGTAGTTGAGCCGCATGTGGTTGTGGGTGCTCGTGGTGAAGAAGTTGTTTCCCGGGATGTACGCGACGCCGCTCTGTACGGCCTCCATGAGCATCTCCGTGGCGTTGACGTGCTCCGGAAGCGTTACCCATAGGAACAGGCCGCCCTTGGGGTGGTTCCACTTGGCCTCCTTGGGGAAGCTGGCGTCCATGGCTTCCAGCATGACGTCCCGCTTCTTCCTGTAGACCTTGACCATCTTCTCTATCTGCTGGTCGACCACGCCTTTCTCGAAGAGCTTGGCGGCGACCCACTGGCTGGGGAGGGCGTTGCTGATGCTGATGTTGCTCTTGGCCTCCACCATCTTGGCTATGAACTCCCGGTGGGCGACGAGCCACCCGATCCTCATACCCGGCGACACGATCTTGCTGAAGGTGCTGGTGTACATGACTCGGCCCGTCTTGTCCAGGCCCTTCAGCGGCGTGGGCATGGGGCCCTCGAAGCTGATGTAGCCGTAGGGGTTGTCCTCCAGGATGAGGAAGTCATGTTTCTCGGCGAGCTCAAGTATCCGTTTCCGCCTCTCCATGGGAAGCATTGTGCTGGTGGGGTTCTGGAAGCTTGGTATTATGTAGAGGAGCTTGAGGGTCTTTCCCTCGGCCTTGACCTGCTTGATCACCTTCTCCAGGTCCTCTGGGTCCATCCCGTTCTCGTCTAGCTTGGCCTGCCTGATGTCGGGGTCGACGGTCCTGAAGGCGCCGAGGGCTGAGAGGTAGGTGGGGGCGCCCACTATGACGACGTCGCCTTTGTCCAAGAAGACGCGGGTGACGAGGTCGAGGGCCTCCTGGCTGCCCGTGGTGATCATCATCTCCCTGTAGGGGTCGGCCTCTATGCTGTGGCCCTTCATCCACGCGGCGAGCTGCTCCCTGAGGGAGTGGAGCCCCGCCGTGCTGCCGTACTGGAGCATGACGCGCCAGTCGGCCTCCGTGGCCTCGTCGATGGCCTCCTTTACTTCCTTCCACGGGAAGTTGGGCTCGTCGTACATGCCTCCCGTGAGCCCTATGATCTTTTTTCCCTGTCGTTTGAGTTCCTCGGCGGCGAGCACCACGGTGGTGAGTACACCGGGTTTGAAGCTTGCGCCGAGTTTTGAGTAGAACTTGTCGGGGTTCATGGCTATCTGAAGGGTAGACAGAGACATGATATATCTATTTATGGCTCCGTTTGTGGCAGGTTACTTGTTTTTATGTGGGTTGTTGTTGTAGCTGTGTATTCCGTGAATTTTTTTGTGGGTTTGGGGGTGTGTTCTACTCTTTTTTGGGCAGGGGTGTTGTGGGTCGTGTTTGGGGGAAGAGGTGAGTGTTAGGCTTGTTCCATGTGACAAGGATATTGAACTTCTCATTATAACTATAGTTAATGGGAATATAAATACACGCACCCGATATAAATAGGTTAATCTTCTTTTCAGGGCTCCGTTAAAACCCTACACGTTTAAGCTTCTACTCTGGACTACCAATTTTATTTCTCAAATGTTCAGAATAGGATGCTAGAAGATATTTACGTGTATAAATACTGATACTCTGCCTCAGCCTCCTGATCTCATTCTCATGCATCTCCAAAACGTTAACAATATTCTCCAACTCAGAAATGTTTTCAGCTGACACATCCATATCTGACAACAATTCAGACATCGTTTTCAAAGGACAGCCCGCGCCCAAAAGGCGCTCAACAACTGCAGTAATATCGTTCATTCCTGAACGAGCGGAATGAATAAATAAAAAGGTTTAGATTAAGTGTTAGAGATTTAGGATTCAGTTATTCCATTTAAT
>DAOVEE010000168.1 GCA_030669135.1 Candidatus Bathyarchaeota archaeon
TGGTATGGATCCTGTTCAGGCTAACCATATTGAGAAGTACGCTCACCCGTACGAGGAGTTCAGGATCGAGCTGAGGCCTTCCGCGGGTGCCGTGTTGGCCATCGAGCGTCAAGTCCCGGCCGTCTACAGCACAATCATGACCATAGAGTAGACGGGTAAAGGCTAGGTCTCCAACTTTTTTTCTTTTATTATATAACTCTTATCGATGCCCTGCAGTCTGTAACTGATGCTTCTGAAGGGCTCCACGCCTCTACGTTTCAGGTACATTAATCCGAGAAAGACCAGTATCCCTGGTAGAAGGTAGAGCGTTATTCTCTTGAACGCTCTGTTGAAGGCTGCGCTCTCCTCCATGAGCAGCCACGTCACTGGCACGATGCTGCCCTGGAAGTTCCACCAGTTGCTTGGCGTGATGTGCATGGTGTACCAGACCAGGTCGCATGCGATGGGTATCATCAACAGCACTAGATGGTAAAGCCACACCATTACCCCCATGTCGTCGTCGTTGACAGCCAGGGGCAGGATGGCTGAGCCGACGTACCACGCCGCGAGGGCGACGAACTCGATGAGAGCGTTGTTTTTTTTCGGATTAAAGTATATCACAGCGATTATCAACAGGGCAACCGTGAAAGGGGTTAACGAAAGCCACGGAGTCCTCCCTCCCGGCTTTTCTTGATCTCTCTTAGGCAGAAAACCGTCGTAGAAGAAGGCTATCAGCATCAGCGCGGCAACCATGGCGAAGCCCTTCATGGTCTTTATGAACAGCGAGAAGTATCCGACGACGGGAAGCCTGTGGATGACGCGTCCAACTATGAGACGCTCCGGCACGGGAACCCCATCAGGGAACATGTTGTTGTCGCCCTTGGTGGTGTAGACCCACCCATGGTCGTTCTCGTGTCTATCGATGGCCCTGTGCACGATGTACTCGTCCTCGAACCCGGGTCTGATGTATACGAGGATGTCTCCGTCAGGCGGGGGGGCTGCATCTACGTCGTCGAAGTCATCGACAGCCTCGATGAATATGAAGTCTCCTACGCCCAGGGTTGGTATCATGCTCTGGGATATGACGACCATCATCGGGTTCTCCGTGCCGAGGTTGTTCCTGAGCAGGAACATCCCGCCGTAGAAGACGGCTATGAGAACGATGAAAGTCGCGCCGTAGCGGAGTATCTCCTTAGTCCCGTCATCCATTATCTAGTGATCACTGTCAGGCATCTATCTCTATTCTGGGGTCTATCCAGGCGGTCAGCAGCAGGCAGTAAACCGGATCCTTTGTTCCTCCCCTGAAGCACTTCTCCACCTCGCTGCATATGAGGCAGGGGCAGCCCCTCACCGAGTCGAGAGTGACCGGCTCATTCTTACTGAACATCTTATAGGTCCAGCGGCCGTTATTGAGGACCTTCTCACGAACTATCCTGTCCTTCTCCTCAAACTTTTTCGCCAGCCGTGAGCCTTCTCTGCTGCTCACGTCTAGGAGCTTCCATAGCTCGCTCTGTAGAAGCCCTTCGTCTCCCGCGTCGTAGATTAGTTTAAGGGCCCTCTGCTCTACGCTGCTGTTTCTCGGTGCCACGGTTCACCACCACTACTCGTAGTAGAGAAGTTCATAGTCTTTCAGTAGCACGTGGAGCTTCTCCACCGCCTCTTGGACCATTCCCTCGTGCTTTGCCCCGGTGCAGACCAGCTTCCCTGAGGCGAACAACAGCATGACAACCTTGGGTACGCCCATCCTGTAGATTAGGCCGGGGAACTGCTCGGGCTCGTACATCACGTTATCCATGATGTCTGCGGCGGTCTCCAGGTCTATCTTGCCGTGGAGGTTGGCGCTGGCGACGATGTTCTGGATGACGATCTTGGGCTTACTCAAGATGATTATCCCGTTGTTCTTGAGCTCCCTCACAACCTTCTTCACGGCGCTGTGGGCCATCTTCTCGCTCTTGGCACCCGTGCACACCATCTTGCCTGAGCCGAAGATGAGGGTGGCCGTCTTGGGCCTCTTGAGCCTGAAGACGAGGCCCGGGAACTGTTTGGGCCTGTACTCGACGTTCCTGAAAACCTTCATGATGGCAAGGAGGTCGATCTTCTGGTCCAGGCTGGCCGAGGCTACAACGTTCTCGATGCTTATTTCGAGGTCTTCCTGCTCCATGTCGACGTCGGATTCTAGCTCTTCTAATTCTCTCTCTACATTCATTCTCTTTCACACCTTACGAAGCTGCCAGCTATAGCTTGCCTACCTTCTCCAGCACGTCCTCGTTGAGGAGGTCCTGGTTGATTATCTCCACAACAGGGATAGTGCTGATGTTTGGCTCGTGCATAACCTTGTCGCTGTGCCCTATCTCGCCTGAGTAGCTGTTATACGTGATGAAGCTTCCCTCGAGGGCATCCTTTGTCTTGACGAAGTATAGGAAGACCTCGCTCAGGGTCCCGCCGATGACGAAGTAAAGGTGGTCGCCTTCGTTCTCCATGTGCTGTATCACGTTTGAGGCAGGGGAGGAGGCGACCAGCATGACTATGTCTCTGATTGATTTCAGCTGGACAAACTTCATGATATTCCCTATATATGGCGTGTTTGGAGTATTTAAACTATTTAAATGAAAATGTAGGGATAAAGCATTATCTGTGTTGCATGGTGGATGTGCAGCTTATATAACGGCCGATTGTATTTGATGCAGTGAATCGTTTGAGCGAAATATTGTCACCTGAGGAGTTCTACGGCTTCAAGCCGGGCACTGACCGCAAGCTCGTGAGGTGGGACAAGGTCGTGGAGTACTTCTGGCATCTTGACGGGGCTTCAAACAGGGTGAAGGTCGAGGAGGTGGGGAAGACCACCGAGGGCAACCCCATGATACTAGCCTACATCTCTTCTCCCGAGAACCTGGAGAGGCTGGGCAAGATGAGGGAGATGAGCTGGAGTATAAGCCACCCCCGGGGCCTCTCCGAGGGGGAGGCTGACAGGATCGTCGCCGACGGCAAGGCGGTGGTGGCGATGACCATGAGCATCCACGCCTCAGAGGTGGGCGGGACACAGGTCTCCTCGGACCTCGCGTACAGGCTGCTCACCTGCGATGACGAGCTGACCATGCGCATTAGGGAGAACGTCGTGTTGCTGCTGTTTCCATGCGCCAACCCGGACGGCCAGATCATGACGGTGGACTGGTACTACGAGTGGCTGGGCACCGAGTACGAGGGATGCGGCTTGCCACGGCTTTACCACAAGTATGTGGGTCACGACAACAACAGGGACGCGTTAACCCTCACCCAGGTGGAGACGCAGATCATGAACAGGGTGCTCCTCAAGGAGTGGTTCCCCCAGGCCTACGTGGACCACCACCAGATGGGGTTCTACGGGTCACGGTTTTTCATACCGCCCAACAGTAACCCCCTCAACGAGGTGGCGGACCCCCTGGTCTGGACGGAGCAGAAACACTACGGGGCCCAGATGGCTATACGGATGGCTTCTGAGGGAGTCTCGGGGGTGGAGCAGGCGGCGGTTTTCCCCGCCGACTTCATGCCCGGTTTCAGCCTGGTGTTCCCGTGGTTCCAGATATGCGGCATGTTCACCGAGTCGGCCAGCGTCAAGTTCGCCACGCCGGTGTACGTCCACTATCACCAGCTGCAGCCACACCCGCGGGGCCGCCCAGAGTACCGTGCCTCGGTGAACTTCAACGACCCCTGGAAGGGGGGATGGTGGCGACTCAGCGACATACTTAAGGGTCAGATGGCGGCGGCGATGGCCACCCTGGAGGTCGCGGCGAACAACCGTGAGATGATCCTCAGGAACATGCACACGAAGGCGATGAGGAGCATCGAGAAGGGCGGAGCGGGGGCGCCGTACGCCTTCCTCTTCCCGCC
>DAOVEE010000268.1 GCA_030669135.1 Candidatus Bathyarchaeota archaeon
GACCGCCGAACCGGGCTGGATGGGCTGGCGTAAGGTGAAAGACGACGCCAACGTCGTCGGACACAAGGCCTGCACCACGCCAGGCACCGTCGCAGGCCTCACGGAGGCCCTCGAACGGTACGGCACCATGAGCCTCGAAGAGGTCATGTCGCCCGCAATCAAGGTGGCCAGAGAGGGCTTCACCGTTGGCTGGTGGACCGCCGACCACATCTTCAGGCGGATGGAGGCGTTCTGGAGGTTCGACGAGTGGAGGCGGGTCTACCTCAGGGAGAGGCGGTTCCCGTACCTGCCCTATACCCGTGGGATGGCGGAGCCCCATGTGCTCGTGAACGAGGAGCTCGCCAAGTGCTTGGAGGCGATATCTGTGGAGGGGCGTGACGTCTATTACAAGGGATGGATAGCTGAGGCCATCGCGGGTGAGATGGAGAGGGGCGGCGGCCTCATAACCCTCGAGGACATGGCCATGTACGAGCCCATCATACACACGCCCGACCCGGGTAGCTACAGGGGCCACGAGGTGGTGTTCGACTCGACCCACTCGGGAACCACGATGATGCAGATACTCAACATCATGGAGGGCTACGACTTCTCATCCATGGGCTTCATGAGCCCTGAGCGTCTCCACGTCGTCGCCGAGAGTATCGGCCTGGCCTTCGCTGACAGGTTCAAGTACATGGGTGACCCTGGCTTCGTCGAAGTACCTCTAAGGGGGCTCGTCTCCAAGGGGTACGCCGCCGAGCTCCGGGGACGGATCGACCCCGAGAAGGTTGGGGCCGTGAAATTCGGGGACCCGTGGCCCCACGAGCCGGAGTGCACGACGGCCCTCGCCGTAGCCGACAAGGCCGGGAACATGGTCTGCGTCAACCAGACCCTCGTCAACTCCTTCGGCTGCGGCGTGGTGATACCGGGCACCGGGATAGTGATGAACAACGCCATGTACGGCCTCAACCCGGAGCCGGGCCACGCCAACAGCATCGACGGCCGGAAGAGGAGGATACAGAACGTCTGCCCCACCGTGCTGCTCGACGAGGGGAAGCCCTTCATGGTGCTCGGCGCACCCGGCGGCAGGAACATACAGGTCTCCGTCGCCCAGGTCATCCACCACGTCGTCGACTACGGCATGGGAGCCCAGGACGCCGTGGACGCCCCGAGGATAACCCGGGAGACGGGGACCGTGTACCTCGACTCCCGTTACCCGGCCGCCGCAAGGGACCGGCTGATATCCATGGGCCACGACATCGACTGGGTCGACCCTGAGCTAAAGAGCTGGGGCAGGCCGATAGCCGTAGTGAAGGACGGGGAGACTGGGATGCTTCACGGCGGCGTCTACTCGATGTTAACCGGGTTCGAGTCCATGGCGGTAGGGTTTTAATTATCCCTCGTAAACCAGTGAGACCACACATCACATGTGGCTTTTTTTCAACTCAAACACTACGTGGCAAGCCAAGAAGCGTAACTTCGTAAGCACGACGCGGGACGTCGTATATGGAACATAGATGAGCAGGATCGATAACCCCAGAGACATTAGCGTCCTCACGCAGCTCATCAGGGACAGACACAAGGCGAGTATGTATCCGGTCGATCAAACGGTGAGGACTACTGACCCTGTGGGCTGAGGAGAGCCCGCACCTCTCTCAGGAGCTCGTCCCTTTCATCCTCGTACTGCCTCCAGCGCTTATCGAGCTCCCGGCGCCGCTCCGCCGAGATCAGTCCTTTGGCTTTAACTTCATTTAGAGCGTCGACGAACTCCCTGTAGACGTTACGCTCCTTTCTCGGTCTACCCAGCCTCTCTCTGATTATCTCGTGTTGGGTCTTTATGCTCGACAGCAGCTCGATTAACGGCTTTATCTCTCTCAGGGTCTCCCTGAACGCATCTTGGTTCAGAGCGTTGCTCACCGTGACCAGATGGACCTCGGGGGCCTGCGGCTGAACGTATACAGACTGGTTGTTGACTATCCTTCTTCCTCCTTTTCGCAGCTCGTCGTCCTCCTCCAGAAGCCTTCTAAGAAGCTGCCCGTCCAGCCTTGAGCTCAGATATCTTCTTATAAGTTCCGGGTCGGAGCCTTCCCCGCTCCTACTGTATAGCTTGGTCTCGTACCCTGCG
>DAOVEE010000219.1 GCA_030669135.1 Candidatus Bathyarchaeota archaeon
TGAAAAGACCTTGGGACCTGGGCTGCCTTCACCGGGTGGTCCTCCTAGTTGTACGGCACGAACTTTCCGTAGAACTTGAGCACCCGGCTCAGGGTCTCGTCGAGGGAGACAGCCTCGTCCTCCTCGACGTTGATTACGCCCCGGATCGACTCCAGTTTCTTGAGGTTTACCTCACTAATCTTTTTATCAAACATTTTTCGTCAAGGCAACTTCGTCTCTTCTGTTTATAAAGCGGACTCAAGTGTCATAATCGCCTGAAATAATCACAGAACATACTCACAACTTGTGAGTGCCATACGTGTTTTACATTTAAAAAGGAGAAAACATGATATCACACAAGTGACGGATATGGGAGAGGTCTACGTAAACAGGAGAAAGATGCAGCTCGACATCGTCGAGGGAGACCTCGTCGTTGAGGACGGCGCCATTGAAGCCCTGGGCCCAGATGGACTGGTTAAGGTTCAGGGAGACGTCAGGTGCACGGGCGACTGCGACTTCCTCTGCAGCGTCGAGGCCAACAAGATCGAGTCCCGGCGCGGGGACATACTTGTTGAAGGCGGCTTGAAGGCTGAAGCCGTCGAGGTGAAGAGAGGCAGCCTAGAGGTGAGGGGAGACATGGACGTCAAACAGCTGAGAGTCTCCAAGAGCCTCACAGCGCATGGCACAGTAAAATCGGAGTACGTGAACACCGGCGGAACCTTCAATGCCCGGGGGCTGGTGGAGTCTCACCGCGTCGTCGTGGGCGGAAGCTTCCATGCCGAGACAGACGTGAACATCGACAACATAGACGTGGGCGGCTCGGCCAAGGTGGGCGGCGAGACCAGAGGCACCAGCATCCGGGTAGGCGGAACCTTCACGGGAGAAGGCCCCGTGCGGGTCGAGGAGGTCGACGTCGGCGGCAGCTTCAAGGCTAACGGAACCGCCGACATCGACAGCATAGACGTCGGCGGCACAGTCAGGCTGTCCGGGGGCAGAGTCGCCAGAACCCTCGAGGTTGGTGGCTCGCTGAAGTCCTCCGAGCCCCTGGAGTTCGGCGACCTGGACGTAGGCGGAACCATCTCCCTCTCGGGCGGAGAGGGCGGCGACATCAACGTAGGTGGCACCCTCAAGAGCGACGAAAAGCTAAGGTTCAAGAACATCAACGTAGGCGGCACAGTCAAGATCGACGGCGGCGGCGAGGGAGAAAACGTCACGGTGGGCGGCACCCTCAAGGTATACGGTAACCTCGGCCTCAGCGAGAGGCTTAAGGTGGGAGGGAAGGCGGCCGTCGACGGGGACGTTAACGCCGACTCGATAAGGGTCGGCGGCAAGCTGGAGGCGTACAAGGCCGAGGCCGACAAGTTCATAGAGGCCAACGTCCTGAGGACCAGGCACGGCGCCAAGGCGACGCGCATAGAGATAGGCCGCAAGGGAGAGGCCAGGGGCCCCCTCATAGGCCAGGTCGTCATCGCCAAGGAGCGCAGCGAGCTCGAGGACGTCTGGGCCGACGAGATACAGCTCAGAAGCAGGGTCAGAGCCGGGTACCTCTACGGGCGCAGGGTCCACCTGGAGCAAGGCTGCGAGGTCGAGGGAGTGACCTACACGGAGGACCTGAGGACCGAGACATCCGTCAAGATGAGGAACGCGCCTCAAAAAGTTGAAAAACTGCCTGACCCACCCTTCTAGTGTTACTCCATGGAGCGACGCACCAGATACGACATCTACCAGGACATACTTGAGACCGTGCGCAGGCGAGGCGCAACAGGGATCACGAGGATCAGCTACGGCGCGAACCTGCCGGTGGACCGGGCGAAGGAGGCCGTGGAGTTCCTTATGAAGCGTAAGCTCATCGACGAGGAGGAGTACGGCGGTAACATGAAGTACGTTATAACGGGCAAGGGCGGCCAGTTCCTCAACGCGCTCAGGACAGTCAAAAAGTTTCTAGAGGATGAAGGCGGGGAGCTCTAGCGGACCCCTCCGCCGCCTCCGCCGAACCCACCTCCACCACCGAACCCGCCTCCGCCGGAGCGCCCGCCTCTGCTGGGTATCCGGGCGGTCCTTATCGGCATGAAGATGTATGGCATGACGGGGGCGAAGCGGGCCGGCGCGTAGGGCAGGTCGAGCCGCTGCATGGCCTCGGCCACCTTCTCGCCGACGCCCAGCGCCGTGCCGTAGACTAGCCACCTGCCCCACATGTTCAGATCCTCGGTCTCGTAGCGCTGGAGCTGGCTGAAGTCCGACAGGTGTCGCATGAAGCTGTCCCACTCAAGCTTCTCCCTGTAGGCGTCCTCCTTCCACCTCCCGAACAGGGTCGAGGGGAACGCGAAAGCTATGATACACTGGATCACCGGTATGGCACCGTAGAAAACGGCCTCCAAGAGGACGCCGGACGCGTTCGCGGTGGTCACGAGGAACAGGATGGAGGCGAAGAAGACGACCATGGAGGCCCCTAGGAACGGTAGTATGCGGGGCCTGCCGTTGTACGTGAACTCGTCGGCCACAGCCTTGCTGGGCCCACTCGTCAGCCGAGCATAGTCTCTCTGCAGGCCGATGACCCTACGCGCGATCGCCTCGTCTTGTCTAACGACGTCAGCTAGTCGTCTCAGGTGCTCGGTGTTCACCACCCCCTTGACGCCGAGGTCGCTCAGGTACTCCATCACTTGGGACTCGTACCTGTCCAGGCCGCCCCTGTCGAGCACCGTGATCACGAAGTCCTCCTCCCCCGTCATCTCGATGCTGATCTTCTTCCTCTCGTGGAGGTCTAGGAGGGTGGCGTAGAGCCCGTCCTCGTCGTAGTCCCTGGCG
>DAOVEE010000056.1 GCA_030669135.1 Candidatus Bathyarchaeota archaeon
CCGGTGAAGCCCCATGGAAGCCATGTTGTTCGAGGATCTGCCGTTGAGCCCAGAGATATTACGTGGGCTCGGCAGGATGGGGCTGGAGCGTCTAACACCCATCCAGGCCGCGGCATTGCCGCTGCTCCTGGAGGGCAGGGACGTCATGGGGCAGGCCCAGACGGGTACCGGTAAGACCGCGGCCTTCGGCGTCCCCATGCTCATGAAGGTGGACCCCTCCAAGCCCTGCACCCAGGGGCTCGTCCTCTGCCCCACGCGGGAGCTCTCGGAGCAGGTGTCCGGCCACATCAGGGGCTACGCCCGCTACATGGACACCAGGGTGGTGACTCTGCACGGCGGCTCCAACGTGCACCGGCAGATCGAGGTGCTGGGTAACCCCGCGCACATCGTGGTGGGGACCCCCGGCAGGATAATAGACCTCATGATGAGGAGGAAGGCGCTTGATCTGTCCAGTGTCCGGGTGGTGGCCGTGGACGAGGCAGACAAGATGCTTGAGCTGGGGTTCATCAGGGACGTCGAGTGGATTCTTGGGGCCACGCCCTTCGTGAGGCAGACCAGCCTGTGGTCGGCTACCCTGAGCCCAGAGGTTCTCCACCTGTCAGTCAGGTACATGAGGCACCCCCGGAAGGTCCTCGTGTCGAGGGACGAGGTGGCCCAGATAAACGTAACCCAGTACCACGTCTCAGTCGAAGGTAGCAGAGTCGAGAGGCTTTACGGCGTGCTGAACACCCTCGACGCCAAGAGAGGCATCATATTCTGCAACACCCGGGAGACCGTTGACGAGCTGGCGGAGACCCTCAAGAAGGAGAGCTACCTCGTTGAGGCGCTCCACGGCGGTTACACGCAGAGCCAGAGAAACGTGGTCTTCAGGGACTACAAGCTGGGTAAGATCAGGTACGTGGTAGCCACCGACATGGCGTCACGCGGCCTCGACATCAGAGGCATCACCCATATAATCAACTACGAGGTGCCGGAGGACCCTGAGGTCTACTTCCACCGCATCGGACGCACAGCTAGGAAGGGCGAGAAGGGCGTCTCCATCACACTGGTCTCCCCCGAGGAGGCTTACCTCTGGGAGCGGGTCAGGGAGATGACCGAGACCGAGGTAACCGAGTGGCTATGACCATCGTTTTTTCCACAGACTTGCCTGTAGTTAACTGCACCTAATGGATAGTCTTTTACACTAATTAACCTTAAACAATTCAAGGGGTTCGTATGAAACGCAGGCTTCTGCCCTTTCTGATAGTTTTTACAATCCTGACCTCTGGTCTTTCCTTGGTTTGGGGGGCTCACAGCTTCGAGTCCATGCCCTACACAGACGAGCTGGGCGACGGAGTGGACTTCAACATGTGTTTCATCATGGACACCATCGCCCCGATGCCCATTCCCATGGATGTGGAGTCGGTCGCGCTTGTCCCCGCAGAGTTGCTTGACTCCTCTGGTGACGTGACTCTCAACGTCGAGGTCCAGTTAAACGCTCCGCCCCTGCCCCACCAGTCGTACACAATAGAGATTGGCATAGACGTGGACATGGACCCCACGACGGGTGCCAGTAGCCCGGGCTGCTTCTACAACGGGCTTGGAGTCGACTACGACGTGGGAGTCGAGGTGTCTGAGGGCTCAGTTGCGTCGGTTTGGATGGACCGCTACGAGGCCGGGGAATGGGTGACAGTGGCTGAGCCCACCGCCGACATCGTGGAGAGAACCGTGATAGTTGGCTTCCCAGTCGACGCGCTAGGGTCTCCCCTCAACTCAGGGCTAACTGTGTATCTAATCACCGAGGGAGGGCTGGACATGGCCCCCAGTTATGGTGATCCACCAATAACGTTCACTTTCAACTACATACCTGAACCCTACTTTGAGGCTCCCGAGACGGTGAACGAGGGAACCTCCTACGAGTTGGACGCATCAGCCTCTAACTCCAAGAACGGCGCAGTGAGCCTATACGAGTGGGACCTCGACGGTGACGAAGTGTATGAGGAGAGCCACCCAGACCCCGTCACCTCGTTCCAGTTCGCGGACGACGGCGTCTACCCCGTCGGTCTAATGATCACAGACGAGGCTGGCTTCAGCTCCGATTACACCAAGGAGATCACCGTCCTCAACACGCCCCCGTTCAACGTGGAGTTCAGCCAGACAGGCGAACTAAAGACCGGTGAAGAGGTGACGTTCACCGGCCAAGCCGAGGATCTGGGGGAAGACGAACTCACTTACATCTGGGCCTTCGGCGACGGCGAGACCACGGAGGGAGCCGATGTCACCCACACTTACGCCGACGAAGGTGACTATACCGTCACCCTCACCGTCACGGACGACGACGGCGCCGAGGCAACGGAAGAAAAAGGTGTACAGGTGACCCCGTCAGGGACTGGGGTGTCTGACGGAGGGGAGGAGCCCGAGCCCGGGATAGACCCCCTGCTGGTGATCCTCGTGTTGATGTTCGGCTTCGGCGGTTTCCTCATATACGACTACATCAGACGCGGCAAGAAGGACGAAGGCAAGAAAGAGGAGCCGGAAGAAGAGAAGGACTTCTGCGAGGAACACCCCGAGGTCGTGGAGGAGGAGAACAAGAAGTGCGAGGAAGCCATGTGGGAGCTCGACGACGCCCTCGGTCCTATTGAGGATGACCTAGCTACAGCCAAGGATCAGTGGCACGAGGACATGAGGGCGGTGGGCCTCCTCATCATGGAGTGGGACATCGCCTACGCCGTGATCCAGAGCCTGACCAAGTCCGAGAAAGAGATCCGTGAAATGGCCGAGAAGGTGCAGAAGGTCGCCGCCATCGTCAAGCCAGGCGCCAGCATGGGCAAGATCGCGTTCAAGAAAGGCGGCGAGGAGGCCATGAAGGAGATGGGCAAGCACATCGCCACCGAGGTCGGGAAGGGCATAGCCGGCGAGGTCAGCCAGACTTTGAAAGATCTCCTCAGCCTGGAGGGCTGGGCCATGAGCGAGATAGGCATAGGCATCGCCAAGTTCATCACGGGCATCGACCCCAAGCAGGAGGCCTCGGACATAAGGAAGGAGTCCATGAGAACCTGTACGCTGCTCCAGAGCTGGGTGGATCACACCCTCGCGCGGACCGAGAGATACACGTACAGGACCCTCCACACCTGCATAGACGAGGCGCAGGACCTCATAGACCGCATCGACGACGCTCTTAAGGACTTCGAGGACGCCGTCGCCGGGTTCAGGTGCGTCACCTGTGAGCTTACCCCGGAGTACATGAAGCACATCCAGGGCATGATAAACGAGCTCAACGACTTCATCAGGGCGTTCGGAGACCTCATCGACCAGGTGGAGCAGAGGCTCAACCAGGCGGTAGCCCTCTACAACAGGGACGACGTCTACGACAGCCCCTACGTGAGGGTCAACGTCCAGAACAACAAGATCCCAAACATAAAAAAGTCCCTGAACCGGAGCGCGGAGGCCAAGAAATAGCTCAGACGCAGGATGGCGCCCCTCAATAATTTTCTTTTACTCAAAGAATCCGTCTATGGTTAGTTAAATTAACCCCGCCGTGTATCCTATCCTGATCGCGTTGAAACTGCCTTTCCACATCGTAGACGTCTTCGCCGAGGAGAAGCTCCAGGGCAACCAGCTCGCCGTCTTCAATGGCGTCGACGGCGTCTCGCCGGGCCTCATGCAGAGGATAGCCAAGGAGATGAACTACAGCGAATCCACGTTCATCACAGCCGTCGACACGAAACGCCATGTCTACAAGGTCAGGATATTCACACCCGAGTCAGAGCTCCCCTTCGCGGGCCACCCCACCCTAGGCACCGCCTACGTCATCCAGCAGACCATCATCCGGGAGGAGACACCGTCGCTGACCCTCGACCTCGAGGCCGGCATGATCCCCGTCACCTTCAGCTACGTGGACGGCGAACCCGACATCCTCTGGATGAGGCAGCTCAACCCCGTCTTCGGTAGAACACACCCCCCGAAGCCCATCGCCGAGATGATCGGGCTCAGACCCGAGGACATCGACCCAGACTACCCCGTCCAGGAGGTGAGCACCGGGGTCCCCTTCTTCATGATACCGCTCAGAGACGGCGACGCATTGAAGCAGGTCAAGCTAGACGCTGAGAAGCTGAAGACCTACACCAGAGACACCGACGCCAAGTGGCCCCACATGTTCTGCCGTGAGCCCATGGACCCAGACAACCACCTCAAATGCAGGATGATCACCACCTTCACCGAGGACCCCGCCACAGGCAGCGCAAACGGCTGCCTCGCTGGCTACCTCGTCAAACACAGGTACCTCGACACAGACACCATAGACGTGAGGGTCGAGCAAGGCGCGGAGGTCGGCCGCCCCAGCCTCATCTACCTGAGAGCCGCCGAGAGAGGCGACGACGAGATAGAGGTCAACGTCGGCGGCAGATGCGCCATGGTGGCACATGGAGAGCTCATCTAAATAAATTCAGATCTGACCCGTAGCAGGTCACGGGCTCGCCCAGAACTCGTCGGCGTGGGCCTCCGTCCGCCCCGTGTTGTAGGGGCAGACGCTGATGCATGTGCTGCAGTCGGTGCCGTTTTCGCACCAGTACTTGTAGCACTTCTCGCCGTCGATCGCCCACTTCAGGGCGCCGGGGCTGCTGCTCTTACAGACCCCGTCGTAGCTCGGCTCATCCTCGAAGCTTATGGCCTCCACCTCGCAGGCTTCAGCGCACTTCTTGCAGGTCCTGCAGAACTCGTGTACGCCGAACTCGATGGGCTTGTCCGCCTCAAGCGGGAGGTCGGTGTACACCTTGCAGAGGCGTACCCTGGGCCCGTACTCGGGGGTGATAAGCAGCCCGTTCCTGCCGAGCTCTCCGAGCCCCGCGTCCACCGCCAGGGGCACGCTGAGGCCGACGCCGTTAGAGGCGGGCACAGCCGTGTAGCCCAGGTTCCTGATGAACTCGGACAGCGACGACGCTATGAACGCGAGCCTGCTGTACCCGACGCCTGTCGCGGCGGCCGCCGGCACCTCAGGGCTCGTGGCTATGCCCAGCTCGTCCATCTCCACCGCCACGACCACGGCGTACCTCACGCCCTCAGGCAGCTCCAGAGGCTCAAGGCTGTAGCGGTGGTTGGCGTACAGCCAGTTCATGTTGATCTCGACGACGCCTACGAGGCTGGCCCCGAAGAACCTAGCGGCCTTCTTCACCTTTCTCGTCATCTCCGGGACGTCATCCACCTCGTAACGCGTCTTGTACCACTTGTCTCCCATAAGGCTGGGGCCTCCGGGGCGCTCCAGCCGATCCCAGCTGAAGGCTTGAGTCCAGACGTCGTGGACTGTCCACGCGGCCTCGGCTAGAGCGTAGTCGACTCTGTCGTACCCTGGCTTCGCTTCACGGATGCTCTGGAGGCCGACCGCCTCCTCGTCGTGGAGGTAGCAGTCCCAGCTCGGGTCGTTGCCTATCCTGTTGAATATGAGGTTCACCTGGTCATACCGTTCTATCCTTGACTCGTCCACGACGTAGGGAGGCTGGTCCACATGCCTGACCCTCACGCCCCGCCTTGAGCTGGCTTCCATTTCAACCACTTGTACGCGTATCGGGGTCCGGCGATATAATAATGATGCGAGCCGTTCGCCAACGCTTTTCACCTAGTCTGTATAATATATGGTGTACCAATTTGTCGATTGAAGATAGAGTGAGCCTCGTCGAGGCCGTCGAGGACGACGCATACCTCCTTACCGACATATCTAAACGGGCGTTCGAGAGCGACGTAGAGGTGGGAGCCAAGGAGCCGGGTGGGCCCCACGGCTACGACTCATATAAATACAATGTACGCTACATGGAGTACTTCGACTACTACAGGATAATGCTTGACGACTACACCGTCGGCGGCGTCATGACGGCGCACCACGGCGAGGGCCACAGGGAGCTCGTAAGAATATTCGTGGACCCCGAGAGCCAGCGGCAGGGCATAGGCCTCAAGGCCATGGAGCTGGTAATGACGCTTTACCCGGACGTCAAGCTCTGGACCCTGGGCACACCCGAGTGGAACACAAGGACTAAGAGCTTCTACGAGAAGCTGGGCTTCACACAGGTGGGATGGACGGTGGAGGCGGAAGGCAGGGGCCGCTGGTGCCAGAAGAAGCTGGGCGAGGGCGTCAGCTTCCACGCAGTCGGCGAGCTGAGGGACGGGATGAGGAACGTCACCGTGGAGGGGGAGATAGAGGAGAAGGCCATGGCCCGGATGGTTCGGTCGAGGAGGCGGGGCGAGACCCTGTCGGTGACCGAGGCCGGGCTCGTGGACGCCTCAGGTAGGGTCCTCCTCACCCTCTGGAACGAGCAGATAAGGCAGGTGGAGGTCGGCGACCGGTTGCGCGTCGAGAACGGCTACGTTTCGTCGTACAGAGGGATACTTCAGCTCAACGTGGGTAGAGCAGGGAAGCTCGTGAAGCTGATCTAGAGCCTATTCTCCAGCTTCTCCTCGTCCATACCGGTCATCTATATTGTGGCTGTTAAACCGTGCAGACCCGGAGTCTCATGGGGCCACATCTACGTGGAACGATGGTTTCGCTGCGTTCATCCGGGTTCTTATTATAAGGATAAAGCTGTGGCTATGCCGGTGAGGCAGATGGAGGCCGCAGAGATGGACGAGGTTCGGGTGATCCGTCTAAGACTGACAGGGCCATCCAGTGACAGTTATCCGAATGGGGACGTCTCGCGTAGCCCTCTATCCCTCTCCCACTTCCTCAATAAGAGACGCGTCAAGACGTACAGCATCATCAACAGGCGCCTTAAGAGACGCGGCCCGTGAAATTAAAGACAGGCTGAGGACAGCCCGCCTACCAGTTTATTGGGAGTTGATGTGCTCGACTATTGCTGACGTCAGGTCTTCGATGTAGGCTCTCCCGTGCTCGCCGCTTGCCCCGCTTGGGTCCCCCAGAACCCCAATGGGGGATAAAGCCCCTATGCCGTGTTCGAATATCCGTTGAGCCGTCTCCTCGTCGAACTCCCCCATGTAGCCCCTGGCGTCGGGGATATGTTCCTTCCTCACCATGTCTCCCTTGGCCCACATTATCATCGATACCTCGGACTCGCCTGCGTGAGCCCCCGAGGCCTCGGGGGATACGCCGAGCCTCTCGCTGGTCTTCATCAGCACCCCGACGAAGCCCTGAAGGTCGCTGTACATGATTACCTTGACGCTTGGGTGTGTCCTCTGCAGCTCCTCCCTTATCTCCCCCAGGGGCTCGAAGTTGCCTCCGTGTGAGGGCAGGACGATGATCCTCTTGAAGCCGTGCTTCGATAAGCTGTTCACGTATTCCTTGACCACCCGCTGGAGGGTCTCCCTACTCAGCGTTATGGTTCCCGGGAACCTCATGTGGTGCTCTGAGCACCCCACGTTTATGGTCGGCGCCTTCAAGGCGTCACCGAGCCTCTCGGCCACCGAGAGCGCCAATGTGTCCCCCAGTATGGCGTCGGTGGACACGGGCAGGCATGGGCCGTGCTGCTCGTTGCTCCCCACGGCGAACACGACGGTGGTGTATCCCTTCTCTAGAGCGGCCCCTATCTCGGGGGATGTCATCTGAGCTAGATCGATCATAACATGAAAAGCTGGAGCAGATGGAGAAATAAGACTATGCATGGAATCCGTTTTTTCACCTTTTTATTAGTAAGCCTCTCAGTGGCTAAAAAAAGGAAAAATTTCCAACTTTAAATCCTCCAAGCGAACCGTTACAAAACCAACCAGAGCAAACAGCTAAAACTAACTAAAACACCCAGAAAACGCCTAAAATAAGGAAAAAGGTTGGGTCGGAAAACCGCCCAAACGCGCTTATATCGCTAAATAACCGTTTTTAACGTTTAACCGGTACACCGGTCACGGAAAAAACGCTTATAATAAGTAACCAGTTATAAGGGAAATGCCAAGTCGTCGATCCACAGCGTCGCCGCGTACCCGAAAAAACGCTTATCGTTGGTAACCAACGATAAGGGGGACGCCGAGTCGTCGATTCACGGCGCTGCGCCTCCACTTGTGCGGAGATTGGATGAATGGGGCTGCATGAAGTTTTTTCCCGTTATAACAGTCTAGCTGTTACAAGGTCACTAAAAACTGGGTGGGTTTGAGGAGACGGGAGCCTTCACCTGAACAGGGGTCTCTGCTCCTTGACGCTCTGCTCCGTGAGCCGTCTTACGCCGTAGAGGTCCAGCCACCGGATTATCCTGAGGTCTTGGCGGAGGTGGGCCTCGATCCCCTCGTAGTCCCCGCCCTCGTAGAGGTCTTTGACCATGGCGCCGGATGTGGGGTAGTCCGGCGGGTTCAGCCCGAGCCTTATCGCGGTGCTTACTATGTTGCTCATCCCGGAGCCTTTGAAGTGGCTCCAGTTCGCCACGAGGAGCTGCTGCATCAGGTCGATGGCGAAGCAGTCGTGCCACATCTTTGAGATGTACTCGAGGCCCGACTGGGAGGTCCTGCCCGACTTGGTTACGAGGAGCGGGATGTCGAACCGCAGTATGTTGAATCCCACGATGGTCGTGAACCTGTACTCGCTGCATGTCCTACGGATCGTCCTCTCGACCTCCGACACTATTGCCTTCTCGTCCAGCCCGTCCCACTCGCTGTAGAGAACCGGCTCGATGTCCCGTCCAAGGCTGCGTTCATGGTATGAAGTTCTGTCGACGATGATACCCGCCGAGATTATCCGCTCGTTGACGAAAGCCTCCTCGACGTTGGGGCGGTACGTCTCCAGGTCTAGGTACAGGCGAACCATGATCATTAACTAGAGATAAAACCTGAAAAGGATTCGGTCATGAGATGTGTAGGATCAGTGCCGGTCACCCCGAGAACGCGCGGCACATTACTCCTAGTATCCCCGCGTGTGGTAAACGCGGTTATGTAAACCTGTTTTAAGGAGACATTGTTGATGCTTAGGTGTCCAGTTCAAGAGGTTTAAAGGAGATTCAAACTCTCCGTGTCTAGCCTCCTCGCATCCTTGAGGTGGTGCTGGAAAAGTTCTTCACCCCACTCGATCGCCTTCGGGCTGTTGGATACTAGATCCCTGCTGTAGTCGTATTCTCCGTCTTTCGTGAAGAGACCCATGGAGAAGCTGTTCTCGGTCACAGTCAGGGCGATCTTCAGCTCGTCCGTCAAGAATATCCTCAGCTTATCCCTCTTAATGTAATCAATGATCTGTTCCGTATCCGCCAATGTCAGCGTTTTGTTGAGGACGCCGCTGGTGAGTATGAGCTCAACCGTCGCCCCTTCGCTGAGTAGCCTTTGGAACGCCCCAACGTAGTCTGAATGGAAGATCGGGGATACCCCCCACACCCTCCTCGAGGTTAGGAGAATCTTTTGAAAGGTCAGATGAACTCTATCCAACGCTATAGAATTATCCTGGATCAGGGTCGAGTCCTGTAAGGCTCCTATCCTCTGCAGGAGGTGGCTGGGGATGGCTGTGACGTCGTGTTGGAGCCAAAAGTCTTGAAATCTTTCAAGCACCTTCACGGCTGAGGCGGCTTCCTCGATAAGAATTGCCTCCATGACTCCAAGCGATGTGAGTTTGTAGTGTTTACCAGCCTGTTGAGTCAAGTTCAAGGCTTCCAGGTCTTTGAGAGCATGAAGAATGGTAGATCCACTGTTGCCAAGCTCCTCCCTTAGGGTGCTAAGTTTCTTTTCTTCGCGTAAAAGACTTGAAATTATGTTTAACTTGAGCTCGGATCGGTACAACTTGAAGTAGGGGGAACTCAAGGCTTAAACCCTCAATAGATTGTTCAACCAAAGCAATATTTATTCGCTTGGTCTTCGGGGTCAAAGCAGCTTCAAGAGAGCCACCAAGGGTATCCACTCCCCGTCCACCGCCAACTCCACTAGGAGCCTATTAC
>DAOVEE010000235.1 GCA_030669135.1 Candidatus Bathyarchaeota archaeon
AGATCGCGGAGATCCTTGACGCACAGATCGGGTGTACGAGGCCGATAAGCGCGGATCTGGGCTGGATGGACCAGTGGGTGGGCATCAGCGGGAAGAAGGTGAAGCCCAGCCTCTACGTGGCGTGCGGAGTCAGCGGCACCATCCAGCACGTCGCCGGAATCAGGGACAGCCAGATCATCGTCAGCATCAACAGCGACGAGGGCGCAGGCATCCACGGCATCAGCGACTACAGCCTCGTCGGGGACATCTACGAGGTGCTGCCCGCGCTGACCAAGGCGCTCAGGGAACGAACCTAAGTCTTTTCATCCTCCCCCCCTATTTCTACCCATGGCTCTAGGAGAAGATGTTCTTCAGGCGATCAGAGACGCCGCTACGACGATCGTGGACTCCGGCTACGTGACCTGCCTCACAGGCGCCGGGATAAGCGTGGAGAGCGGCATCAGGCCGTTCAGGGGCCCCGGGGGACTCTGGACCGAGAAGGGTGAGCCGTCCATGGACAGGTACCAGAGGTTCCTCAGGGACCCTGCCTCCTACTGGGAGCGAAGGATGCAGGGGAGCAGCGAATTCGGAATAAGCATCAAGGGGGCGGAACCTAATCCGGGCCACGTCGCCTTGGCGGAGCTGGAGAAGATGGGCGTCCTGAGGACCCTCATAACCCAGAACATTGACAACCTCCACCTGGCTGCTGGAAGCCGGAACGTCTTGGAGATCCACGGCAACACCAGGTACCTCCGCTGCATAGACTGCCACAGCAAGTGGCCGGCGGAGGAGTTCCGGGTCGAGGCGGTTCCACCCATGTGCCCAGAGTGTGGGGGAGTCGTGAAGAACGACACCGTGATGTTCGGGGAGCCCATACCGGGGCCCGTTCTCAACAGGTGCTTCGAGGAGGCGTCCAGAAGCGACTGCATGATCGTGGCGGGCACAAGCGCGACGGTGACCCCCGCCGCCAATCTACCCGTGATGGTGAAGAGGAACGGCGGCAGGCTGACGGAGTTCAACATAAGGCGGAGCGAGATAAGCAACGTCTGCGACGTGAACGTTTACGCCCCCTCGGGGGAGAGCCTGCCAATACTCGTGGAGGAGGTAAAGAAGCTAACCTAGCTTCTTCCTCGTCCAGTCAGCTAGCTCCTTGCAGGTGGGGAACCACACATCCCCCTTATCCTTCATCTCTCCCAGAAGCTTGTCCAGCATCTTGAGGCGGCTTACCCTGCCGATGCACTGGGGGTGGCACGTCAACCCGAAGTAGCGGCCCAGCTCGTGGATACCCTCGAACTCGGGCTTCCACATGTCGTAGACCTGCTTCGTCGTCATCCTGTTGGTCTCGAAGTGGGACCAGTCGTCCAGCAGCCACTCAACGGGCAGCTCGACGAGCCCTGTGTCCCTGCCGCGCCAGCTGAGCATGTACGGCATGTCGTCGTCCATGAAGTTGCTGTCGTACCTGAACCCCAGCTCCACCACGAGGTCAAGGGTCCTGTCGCTTATCAGCCAGTACGGCGCCCTAAACCCCTCGGGCTTGACGCCGAGTCTCTCGAAGCTCGCCATGCTCTTCTCGAAGACGCCGCGCTCGCCCTCCCAGCTTAACTCGGCGAGCCGCTCGTGGAGGTAGCCGTGGGCGCCCATCTCGTGGCCCCTGCTCACTATCTCCTCGCAGCTCTCGGTGAAGTTGTCAACCGTCCACCCGGGGGTGAAGAACGTGGCCTTGATGCCGTGCCTGTCCAGCAGGTCTAGGATTCGGGGGATCGCAGTGTTGGGGGCGAACCTTCCCCGGCTCTGGGCGACAATGTCCAGAGGAGCCCTGCGCACCAAGGCGCTGTTGGAGTCGTAGTCGAAGCTCAGCTGAACACAGCATCTGTAGCCGTCTGGCCAGAAATCATCTTCAGACATGGTATAGAAGAAAGCCGTGGAATGTAAAAAACATGTGATCAGCCGCCAGAAAACCTGACCCCCTGTAAATCTGAGCCGTTTTCAGTCAGATCAGCGGAAAAACACGTATTTTCCTTCTTTTTCCCATCCCTAAAAAAGATGCACTTTTAAGTACACTGCTGAAAATTGAATTGGATACGATGAGTCGAGACAACATAGTCTACATCGGCAGGAAGCCAGCCATGATTTACGTAATGGCTGTGCTGACCACCTTCAATAACCAAGACACAGTCGAGATCAAGGCGAGGGGCAGGAGCATCGCCACAGCCGTCGACGTCGCCGAGATAACCCGTAACAGGTACATCGACAACCTGGCGAAGCCCAAGATCACCATCGAAACGGAGAAGATCATGGACGGCGATGCTGCGAGGAACGTCTCATGCATAACCATAGGGCTGAGCAAGGAAGGAACAGCGGTCAAGGAACCCGTGAAGAAGGCGGCGGCCCCTAAGGCAGAGCCGAAAAAGCCTGTCTCCGAGATCAAGGGAGTCGGTAAAGCCACGGAGGAGAAGCTGTTGAGCGGAGGATACGACACGGTCGCCAAGGTAGCCGGCTCAGACGCCGCGGTGTTGGCTGAGAAGA
>DAOVEE010000146.1 GCA_030669135.1 Candidatus Bathyarchaeota archaeon
GGATGGAGGCTAGGAAGCTGACGAGGTTGCCCATGTGTCAGACGCCGAGGAGCGAAGGCATGGGCACGGAGATGGAGGTGATTATGTAGACTGGGGAGGGTTCATAGTAACCTAGAAACCGAGAAAATAGAGCAGGACACCCACAACCAAGGAGAAGCCGGTGGTTAATAGCTGTACATACGCCGTGTCTTTTACGGAGTGAGAGAGCAGGGGCAGTAACCCGTGGCCGTCCTGCGAAAGGGTGCTCACGATGAGCACGGAGAGAGGGATCAGGCCCCTGGAGTAGAGCATCAGAAACACGAGGTGCGGACCCGACTCAGGTATAACCCCGACGAGGGCAGCGGAAACCATCAAGACCAGGACGGGCATGCTGGACACGTATGAGGCGAAGTCGAAGCCGAGGATCAGTGTGTCTATGATGGTCAGTGGGACGAGTATCCAGATGAACAGACGAGGCGCATGCTCGAGGATAACGTGTTTGACTACGTGTTCTTTAAAGAAGTTTCTTTCTTCGACACCTTCCCTTTTATTGAGATCGCAGGGCCTGTCAAGCCTGAGATGGAAGGCATCCACGGTCTTCTACGCGATGAGCCCGCCGACGACGCCCAAGACGGCCGTTACGGCGAGTATGGCTATGAGATCCGTGGGAGACACGTTCACTCGCCTCGTCCTTCCTTCAATTCTCTCAGTGTTTGAGCCAGGGGTTCCGCCTTACTCTGCGGGACTCCCAGCACGAGCTGGTCCTCGTCTATGCCTCCGCGTTGCCTCGAGTCGTCGCAGCCCAGGGACACCGTTATGCGGTTGGATATGTAGGGGGTGACTGCGCATCCTCCGCAGATGGGCACCACTCCGGGTATCTCTAGGCGGAGCGGGTCTGTGTAGCGCCTCTGGATTGCCTGGATCACCCTCATCAATTGTATGGGCTTGAGATACAGTATGTAGACGTCGGGGGTGCAGTCGTACCGGGAGAGGGTGACCGACGAGGTGTTTTCTGTGATCCTCGGGACGCTCGTCAAGGCCTTGTACGCTGCCTCATGATCGTTGAACCTGTTCGATGAGACCAGGTTGTTCAGGCATTCGTCTAGGCCGTCTACGGGTTCGAAGCCGAGGACGTATCTAGCCGCGGGGCATGACAGTGTGTCCCTGGTGAGCATCAGGCTCGCGTGTGTTTCCTTTACCTTTTTTACGGCTTGGCAGAAGCTAAGGGGCTCCTGTGGTTTAGCGTACTCGGGGCCCGGTGGGTCTCCGAAGTGGAAGGTGACGCCTACGGGCTCCGAGTTCAGTGTTTCTTTGAGGGTCTCTGCGGTTATTCTGCCTGCGCTACGTGGCGGTTCACCCCGGGGCTTCGGGTGGTACAAGGTCTCAGGTGTTTCCTTGTATGGGGAACCTGCTTTTCCTGTTCTCGTTTATCTCACTCTTCGTCTAATCTCATGCATTTTGTGTATATGCACGTAATCAATATTCGTGAAATGTTGAATATAAACATTGATGGGTGAAGAAAAAAGGTTACCCGAGGAGGCTGTTGAAGAGGAGCTTGAAGGTGCCGTGGGTCTGGCAACGGTGCTGGACCCTGGGGCCTAGGAGCAACGCCGCCCCGTCGCCGGCCTCTGCCCTGAGGACGGCCACCTTGTTGGCTAGGTGCTCCTCGCCGATGAGCCAACCCGACTCGAGGATGTCTGTGTCGGGGTAGCTGGCCACGACCTGGTACCTGTGGTTGTCGCCGCTGGGCAGTATCTTGTAGGCGGGGCTTCCCCAGAAGAGGGCGAGGGCGTCCTCCTCCATGCCGTAGGCGGCGGGGTTGTATGTGTCGACGAGCATGTGCACCGTGCTGCCGGGGCAGTGGAACTCCTTGGGCTTGAGGTCCTTCAGCGTGTTGGCGGCCTTGAGGCCGAGGGTCTCGATGGCGTACTCGCCTGCCTCGCCGAGGCAGATCAGGGTGCCGCCCTGCTCGACCCACTGCTTGAGCTTCTCCTTGCCTTCGTCGCCGAGCCCTGACTGGTACTCGGGCGGGTACTCGGGGAGGGGCCAGCCGGGCCTGTCCTCCTTCCACCATTTCTGGAGCTCGTCGCCGCCTGCGATCATGGCGGGTGGGTCGCTGGGCAGTATTATGGCGTCGTACTCAGATAGGTCTCCCTGTAGGATGTCCTCGTCCATCAGCGTGTCGTAGGGGAAGCAGTGCTGTTCAAGGCAGAGCCTGGTCCAGCCCTCGTCGGCGTTGCCTCCCCAGTACCGCTGGTACATGCCTATCTTGAGGCGTTTTACGGGTGTGGTCTCGGCTTCCAGCACCTGGAGGGCGTGGAAGTCGACGCCGGTCTCCCTAGCAACTGTGTTGAGCTTCTCCTCGTGGCCGGGGTCGACGATGAAGCAGCCGCTGGGCAGCTCGGTGTCGCCGGCGAAGAGGGGCTCCGTGACGCGTCTGACGGGCACGTCTTGACTGAGGAGGAGGTTCACCGCCTTGTAGGCGTGGTTGAGGCGGGTGTCGAGGAGGTAGCCCACCTTGCTGGGTTCGTCTACGATGCCTACTGGCTGCTTGTAGTCGTCGACCTTCTCCAGCTCGACGTCGGTGATCCACTCGACGGGGTGGACCGTGACACCCATGAACTCGGCCAACGTGTCGGTGGCTGTGTCGTAGGGCCTGTGGGGCGCGCCGTCTGGCTGCCTTGTGAAGCTGTCGTCGGGGAACCGTGTCCGGCCGAGGAGGGTCTTTATGAGGCCCATTTTGGGCTGGGCGAGGGGGACCACGTAGCTACCTTGGCCGTAGATGTAGCCGTCCGCGGTGAACGGCTCCTTGGCCTTGAAGAGATCGATGTTCTGGACTAGGAGCTTCTCGACTAGCAGCTCCATGGTTCGGGGGTCGTGCTGGGCCGCGGGGATTACGTAGGCTGTTACTGGGTCCTCGGCGCCTCTCCGGGTCTGGCGTACCGCCTTCTGGTAGGCGTTCAGGAGGACGGTCTCCTTGTTGCGGGCCATGTGGTCGAGGAGGGCCCACGCCGCTATCTTCTGTTGTTCGACGATGTCGCGGAGGGTCCACCAGCCGCCGGGCCAGGGGTTGGGGAAGTTGGTGGTGGGCCTGTAGTGGGGCATCATCCTGGTGCCAACGAGGCTGCGGGGCTTGGTCTCCTCGATGAGCTGCTCGGGGTGTATGTAGAGGGGTGTGGCGAGCCTGGCGCTGGCGCTCTCGGTGAGCATCGACGGTATGTTGTGGTAGATTCCTATCCAGTGGAAGCCGAGGTGGGCCCAGCCGCTGAAGATGGCGGCGTTTACTATGCCGGTCTTGCCGGCTTCTTCTAGCTTGTAGGCCATGTGGGCTCCGTACCACTGGAGTTCGCGCCAGACGAGAGGGTCGCCGTGGGGGTGTATTGGATCAGAGTAGGGTGCGACGTAGAGGCGTGCTCCGTAGCTGCCCATGTGGTGGTGGTCCTGGTAGGCTTGGGGGGGCCAGTCGTGGAACATGAGCTGGGCCATGTACCTGCTTTCGACGATGTTGGTGGCGAAGGCGTCCCTGTTGTTATCATGCCCTGTATACTTGTGGTAGAGGAACGGTGTGCCGCAGCCCTCGTACTCGGTGCCGAGCTGCGAGTTGTACCAGTCGGCGACCAAGTGCTGGCCGTCTGGGTTGAAGCACGGCACCATGATGCTGACGACGTTGTCCCTGATGCGTCTGGCTTCCTCGTCCTCACGGGTGATGAGGTCGTACGCCAGCTCGGGGGCCATCTGGGTGCCCCCGATCTCTGTGGCGTGGAGGCTCATGGACTGGATGACCACGGCCTTCCCTTCATCGACGAGGGGCTTGACGTCCTCCTCGGTGAGGCCGTCCGGGTTTGTGATCTGCTTGTTGACTTCTTGGATGCGTTCCAGGTTCTCCATGTTCTGCTCGCTGGTGACGAGGACGGCTAGGAAGGGGTGGCCCTCGGTGCTGGGGCCCATGTCTACGACCTTGATCCGTTTGGATTCCTTCTGGAGGCTCCAGAAGTAGTCGACGATCCTGCCCCAACGGGCGATTTTAAAGTCAACTCCTAACTTGTGACCAAAAAACGCCTCAGGGGAAGTGATATCTGTCATACATCAAAATATTCTTGGAGAGATTTAGAGTTAACCATCAACTTATCCCTGAGATATAATCCACTGAAAATGCTTATTCCACGTAACCAAGAACATCAACCCTGGCCCAGAATTTTTTTTCCTCATATTACCAGTAACCTGACATAACACCCAGAAAAGCCCCTGATCATCCCCCAAAAAAAAAGTTTATTCCAAGTAACTAGGAATATAAACCAATTTTTCAAGATATCAACCTACTTAAAACAAAAGGGGGAGAGGCCACGTTTTTATTCTCACTACTAGGTAACATACAGTGGCACAGCATAAAAAATATTAGATAACAGCTATAAATAACTAAACAGACGTCCCTAAAAACGCTTATAATAAGTAACCAACTATAAGGGAAATGCCAAGCCGTCGATCCACGCCTCAGCAACCTCTAAAGGAAAAACAAGCAACCGAGGAAGCCACCTGACAATCCCGGCTAGACCCTGTACTCCTTACCTATCTCGGGCAGAGTCACCGAGCCATAATACTTCCTGAACAGTTCGGGCTCCTCGCAGTGAACAGGGTACACCGTCCCAGGCCCAACATAGCTAACAGCCTCCCCCAGCTCCTTGGGGCTCATGTGGCCGCTGGCGTGGAGCTGGTGATACTCCAGCCCGAAGTGGCCAAGCCAGTTCAACAACACGTCGTGCTCTATGTCCTCCTCGCTGAAGGGCTCGCTCATGCTGTAGATGTAGTGGCTCCCCGGCTCAGGCCGGAGGTCTATGAGCTCCGTGAAGTTGATGAAGTTCAGGTTCAGTATGTAGTCTGTGGGCCGCGTCCTGAGCTCGTCGACGGTGATCATCCTGTCCATGTAGCCGCGCTCCCAGACGTAGTAGTCCTTCTCGCTGTAGGTGCCGCTCCGCTT
>DAOVEE010000073.1 GCA_030669135.1 Candidatus Bathyarchaeota archaeon
CCCACGATCTCCTTAACCCCCAAAAATATTACGACGAGCGCGGCGGTCCCGGGCACCAGGGACAGCCAGAACACGTCCTTGACCGTCCAGCCTAGGAGCACCATCACCCCCGTAGCGGTGAGGGGGCCGACGATGGCGCCCATCTGATCGAGGGTTCTGTGGAGACCGAAAGCCTCCCCCCGCCTCCACGGAGGGACCGAGGCACTGATCAGGGCGTCTCGTGGTGAGGTCCTGACGCCCTTCCCCATCCGCTCCACCACCCTTATGGTCATGACTTGCGACACGTTCGCGGCCGCCGCGAAGAGCGGTTTAGCGATGTTAGACAAGGCGTAGCCGAGGAGGATGAACGGCTTCCTCTTCCTGAACTTGTCGCTGAAGAAACCCGACACGGCGCGTAAAGCGTAGATCACCGCCTCCGCCGTGCCCTCCACGAGGCCGAGGGAGGCTATTGTTCCCCCGGGTAGCCCCAAGATGTACACCGGTAGGAGGCAGAAAACCATCTCGCTGGAGAAGTCGGTGAAGAAGCTGACCAGCCCCAGCATGTAGACGTTTCTAAGCTCGCTTTCACCGTCAGCCATGCAGGCTAAGGTGTATTAATGGGGAATTAAGGGTTCCATCTAGGCGTCAACGTAAAATCAATGTAGACGCTCTGTTAATGTAGGTGGAAACTTTGAGCGAGGATGGGGAGAGAGAGTACATCCACATGGTGAAGGAGACGGCGAAGGCCATGTGGGGCCCGGAGGCGGCCGAGAAGTTCAGTGACCACATCGAGCGCACCGCCGCGGCGGTATACGCCGTGAGCAACTACCCTCTGGAGCCCGACATCGAGCCCGTCACCAAGATGAGGCCGGGGGGCAGGTGATGGAGCCGTACAGACTGAGTCTGGCCGAGGCGTCCCGCATGATAAGGGATGGAAGCCTCACGCCCACGCGGCTCGCCGAGTCCCTCCTGAACAGGATAGACACGCTGGAGCCCGTCGTCGAGGCTTGGGTCACCGTGGACCCAGAGGCCGCCATGGAGGCAGCGGATGCCGCCACCAGGGAGGCCGAAGAGGGCCGGATCAGAAGCCCCCTCCACGGCGTCCCCTTCGGCGTCAAGGACATCTACTACACCGAGGGCATGAGGACGACCATGGGCAGCACCCTCTACTCGGGCTTCGTGCCTGACCACGACTCCGCCGTCGTCAAGACCCTCAGGGAAGCCGGGGCGGTGGTCCTCGGGAAGACGGAGACCACCGAGTTCGCGGTCCACGACCCCGCTCCCACCAGGAATCCCTGGAACACCCTCCACACGCCCGGGGGCAGCAGCAGCGGCTCCGCGGCGGCGGTCTCATGCGGCATGGCGCCCATGGCCCTCGGGAGCCAGACGGGGGGCAGCGTCGTCAGACCCGCCAGCTACTGCGGAATAGTAGGCTTCAAACCCACGTACGACCTCCTCAGCAGGGAAGGCATCTTCCCCCTGAGCTGGAGCCTCGACCACGTCGGCTACATGACACGCACGGTGGAGGACGCCGCCATAACGCTGAAGACCTTGAAGAGGGACTTGCCTCCCGCCCTAGGGATGGATGACACCCCGAAGATGGGGCTCCTAGGCGGCTACTTCAAGGAGAACGCGTCGGACGAGGTATGGCTCGGCTTCGAGCAGGCCGTGGGCAAGCTGTGGGGCGAGGGCGCCGAGTTCATCGACGTGGCGCTCCCCCCGAGCTTCGGGATGGTGCCCAGCGTGCACAGGGTGATAATGTCTGTGGAGGCCGCGGCCGCCCATGAGGACAGTTTCAGGGTCAGCCCCGACGGGTACAGGGAGTACATCAGGGGCTTCATCTCCAGTGGCCTCCTCGTCCCGGCCACCGCGTACCTGCGGGCCCAGAGGATAAGGAGCATCATACTCCGAGACATCCATGCGTTGATGAGGGATTATGACTGTCTGGTCTGCCCCTCCACCGTGGACACCGCACCTAGAGGCCTCGAGTGGACGGGCAGCCCCGCCTTCAACGCGCCTTGGAGCCTCACCGGCCTCCCCTCCGTGACGGTGCCCTCAGGGCTCAGCGAGGACGAGATGCCCCTCGGCCTCCAGCTCATAGGAAAGCCGTACGGAGAACTGGACCTGCTTCAGGTGGCGGCGTGGTGCGAGGACAAGCTGGGGGTCCCCAAGGAGCCCAGGGACCCCTACACGCCTTAAAACCCTATATCCTGCCTCGACCCACCGTTAATCTATGTCAGGTAAACTTCTTTTCGTCATCCAGAACGGCCCGGAGAGTCATTACAACGTGCTCTGGGGCCTGAGAATGGCTAAGAACACGTGGACCCACCCCTACGGCGAGAAGATACTCGACGACGTGAAGGTCCTCCTCTTCGGGAGAGGCGTCGGCATAATCAACCCGAAGCTAGCCGAGAGCCCAGAGTTCGAGGAGAGCATACTCGAGCTCAACGAAGTAGGGGTCGAGGTCGCCGCGTGCGTGTCCATCGCGGAGCCCCTAGGTCTAACGGAAGAGGCCGAGAGCCTAGGAATCAAGCTGGTCCACGCCTCCCAGTACGTCGCCGAGAAGGTGAGCGAGGGCTACACCGTCATGAACTTTTAAGGGACCTTCACTTCCTCGCCGCCCATGACGGCCGAGACCTCAACCAGGTCCTTCAGGCCACTGGACTCCAGCTTCTTGCCCAAGACCTCTTGGATCTGGAAGATGCCGGCGGGGTTAGCCATCTCTACCAGTATCTTTACAGGTTTCTGCTCTCCTTTGCCGATGTTCACCCTCTTGATGGCTAGGGCTGACACCGAGTGGATGTCGTTCTTGCCTCCCTTGTAGGGCTCCCTGGATCGGCCCTCCGCGAGGTCGGTGCCGTCCGCGACGGTGACCACCCCGGCCTCGACGCTGAGGCAGGGCACCTTGTCGTCGCTGGCGTAGATGGTGTGCAGCGCCTCCGATTTGAGGCGGTAGACCAGCTTCGCGTCGTAGGGGTAGACGCGGCTCAACACCCGTTCGAGTATGGGCGCCGCCAGCACAAGGCCGTTCTGCTCGTGGCGGTCTCTGTGGATGGCGTTGCCTATGTCGTGCAGGTATGCGCCGCACAGCACGATTATCTTCGCGTTCTCGTAGTCGCCTACCCCGTTGGCTACGCAGCTGGGCTCCACGGCCTCCGACACCAGCCTAAATATCTCCAGGGCGCTGCCCGCCACTATCCTGGCGTGGACTGGGCCGTGGTCGTTGTACATGAGCCTCTTGACGGCCATGACGTTGGCCATCCGGAGGTAGCTCTGCACCTCGCCGTCGTTCTCGAGGAGCCTGAAGGTCTCCAGGACGGCGGGCTCCTCCAGGTTCCTGTGGATCAGGCGTCTGGATACCGTGATCATTCTGCTCTGGGAATATGGACGGCTCCGCAGTGAAAAACCCTTAGCCTTTGGGGATGGTGAACGTGAAGGTGGTGCCCTCGCCCAGGGACGTCTCGAAGCCTATGGTTCCGCCGTGGGCCTCCACTATCCGTTTGCAGGCGGGGACACCAAGGCCCCTGCCTCCCTTCCTCTTCGCCATGAAGGGATAGTAGATCACCTTCACCACCTCTTCGGGGATGCCGGACCCGGTGTCGCTTATCCTCACCTCGACGTGGTCGCCCCGGTCCTCTATGCCTACTCTTATTTCGCCGCCTCCGGCCATGGCGTCAATGGCGTTCTTGATGAGCTTCCTGAAGACCAGCGCCACCTTGGTGGGGTCCATACTGAACCTCTCGATCTCGTCGGCTTCGAGAGTCAACTCCACGTCGTCGGGGATCTCGAGCTCGCTGATCCCCATCTCGTAGGCTTTGACGATGTCGGCGTCGACCATCTTCAGCATGTGTCCCTTGTAGAAGTCTCTGAAGTTGTCTAGTATCTGGGTCGTCTGTTTGAGGCTCTCCCGTATCATGGTGTAGAACATGGGGTTCTCGGGGCTGCGTTCGAGGAGATAGACGGCGTTCTGGATGGTCTGCAGGGGGCTCCGCAGGTCGTGGGCCAGCTCAGATGAGATGTCGCCCATCTCCTCTATGAGGCGCCTCTCGAACTCTTTCTCCTTCAGGCGTTTTTCTTCGTCTGGTTCGTCGCCGTGCAAAACGGTGTACCCTCAGATAGATACTGAGTCACGGGCACTGATAATTCAATTTATCTGATAAATCGTTTGTGATAAAGAGAAATTTCACTTCCTTGAGGGCGGAATTTGCTTGTGACTAATAGCAAAGACTCTCAAAAGAGTCTCATATTTTGCGATATGGCTGTGTGTTTAGGTGGTGGGGGTAGCTGGATTGTGAGCTAAGGAAGCCGAGAAGGAGGAAAAGATCATTCTACCAACAACTTTTTTGTCAACACCAAACCAACAAGTCCATCGTTCCACGTGGAACACTGACTATTGCGGCTGTGTGTCGGAAAACAGGTCTATTCTGGGTTACAAACCTTACATGGCTGCCAAACAGCGTCTTCGTTATTTCTTTTAAAGAATTCGTAAGCCTCTTGAATGGAAGAAAACTTGAACCATCCTCCATTTTGTTTCATTTCTTCTTTACCTTTGAATTCAGTATCTTGGGGTTTAGCGTGTCTGCATGATTCTCTATGGAGTTTCCAAATATTGTTAATTTTATCGACGTTGAGCCAGAACATACAACATATTTGCAAACATTGCTTCATAACATTTCCTGTTAATATTTTTATGAATGCCTCATGGAAACTTAAGCATATAATGTCACACCGGGTGAATGCTTTGTTACATGGGACACCGTATTTGAATTATTATTTTTAATAGGTGGGTCTGGGTGTCGGTAACAATGCAAGTTAAACCAGCATTCACCCAAACCCATAATCAGAAGTGGTAAGAACTTATTTTACTTTATCGAGAGAACTAAATCTGAGCGAAGGGATGATTTTGAGGCCTTAACGGTTGTTAGTATTTCTGGGGGTTTATGGTATAATTCTGCATACATAAAGTATTCTTATGCGCGTGTTTTGAGGTGAAGCGGTGGACTCGGGTTCTATGAAGCACTTTCGAGACCCTGCGCACGCAGCTACTCTTTGAATAAAAGATCATAAGCCTTCAAGACCTCATAGACCTTTGCAACGGATTCATAGACCATTTCCTCGCTTTTTGCACCCGTGCAGACAAGCTTACCGGTAGCAAAGAGGAGAAGAACCGTCTTAGGGTCAACCATCCTGTAGATGAGGCCGGGGAACTGCTCAGGCTCATACATTGTGTTGTCTAGGATATCAGCCGCTGTCTCGAGATCAACTTTGCTTGAGAAATCAGCGGACGCTACAATGTTCTGTATCTCTACCTCAGGCATATCATTGATTATGAAGTCTGCCTCCCTAAGCTGTTTAACCACCTTCTTCACCGCTCTTTTCGCCAGCTTAGAGGACTTGGCACCTGTACACACCAGCTTCCCCGTCGTGAAGATCAGTGTGGCCGTCTTGGGACGTTTGAGCCTGAACACGAGTCCCGGGAACCTTTTGGGTCTGTACTCGGTGTTCTTGAAGACCTTCATTATTATTAATAGGTCGATACTGGTTCCTAGGGTCGCCGTAGCCACCACGTTCTGGATCACAATTTTATTCATCTCCATTCACCAAAACCATACTTATCACCACTCTCGACGGGAAACAAGTTTAGACAACCATCATTTAAAGACACGGATAACGATAACTTTTACCATCCTCTAGCTTGAGAACATGGTTTAGCAGCCGTGTAGGGTCTGCCGACCTGAGCAAGTTAACCAATCTCTTTGATGAATCAAGCATTTAGAGACAAAAAATAATGTAATGCAAGTTAAAGATAGGGTTTACACACCTTGCATTTTTTCAAGGACATTGTCGCCATGAAGTGATCCCCATAGTATTTAATCGCATCCTGATAGGTGTCGAAACTGAACCAGCCGCCCTCCACCTTCATCCTGTTTAACCCCTTCAAAAGGGAGGCGCCAGCCCTACAATATCGACACTCTTCCTTATGGACTACCACAATCTTTGAAGGGACGTTGACGTTAAGCCAAATCATTGTTTTCACCGCCTCAATACATTGGATCCACCGTTTAATTCAACAGGCGCACGTTCTCCGCTGTCGGCCCCTTCCAGTGGGGAACCATGGTGAACTGAACCTCTTGGCCTTCAAGCGGGGCAACTTCGTATTTGATTTCTGATCTATGACAGAAGACATCTTCATCTCCTTCCTCGGGCTCGATGAAGCCGAACCCCCGGTATCTAAACCATTTCTTAATGATTCCTTTCACGTTTTTCACCTAGTGCTTTTTCATCAACATGACATATAAAAAATAGGGATTTTATGTGAAAGTCTTAAAATTATTTATTTTTTAAATTGCTATACAATCATTTTATTTTAGAAATGGAATCATATTTCATAATATAATCAGAATATACTTAAATAACACCGTATTATATATATATATGCATACCATCTTGAGGAGTATTTCGAAATAAAATGGAAATTGAGTTAAAAACTGATTGGCAGATACAAACCGTAGAGTTGATGAAGACGATTCATGGGTATAAACATCCAGAGTATAAC
Organism: Candidatus Bathyarchaeota archaeon; assembly: GCA_030669135.1. Taxonomy (GTDB): domain Archaea; phylum Thermoproteota; class Bathyarchaeia; order TCS64; family TCS64; genus RBG-16-57-9. The sequence goes on from DAOVEE010000073.1 coordinate 6,536, forward strand.
GATGAAGTCGGAAGCGTGGACTTCATGACGCAGGAAGAGGATCAAACGAAGCTCATGAGGGCCTTGGTCGATGAGGATGGTAGATCAGGCACCGGGTACATGAACACGGTGAGCACGACGATCGAGGATATCCAGGACAGCGAAGTAGATGAGGCGCTGATAATAGGTGACCGTTTCACCGCATCCGCTAGAAAGTTGATGAAGAAAAACGATAACGTCGATTACTTGTCCTCCAAGTTTATACGGAAGTACCGTTTGAGCGACATCGTCTACGCTATCCAACAGAAAACCAAGCAGCTATGCAAACAAAAATGTGGCATCGTCCCCAAGTCGAAAGACGATTGCAAAGGCGTCACCGAGGAAGGCTACGTATGCCAGATAAGGAGGATAAGCGACGACTCCACGTTCCACGCTCAGATGAAGTGGATAGAGATGCTGTTAGAGGACTTCAACAAGCTTGTCGAGCTGGAGAACAACCAAGAAACAGAGTTAAACTAGAATATGGTTTCTATGCTTGGAGCTAGAGTTTTTCTATATTAATTTATTTAAAAAAGATGAGGTAAATCCGTAAACCCATGCGATTTTCCAAAGAGACCTACGTTGATAATATGCCATATCTGACATACAGGTAGATCATGGAGATAATGAAGTGGACTACGGTGAGCCCCAAACCCATTTTGAGAAACGTGGTGAAGGATATCGGGTATCCCTCCTTCTCGGAGATGCCGATGGCGATGATGGTGCTCGGGGAGCCTATCGGCGTAATGTTGCCCCCGAGGTTCGCTCCGATGACCAGACCCCACCATAGAGCCGCCCAAGAATCGTCGATCACAAGTTCCCTCACGATGGGCGCCAGAGAGGTCGAGAGCGGGATGTTGTCGACGATTGAGGAGACGATGCCCGAGAGCCACATGAGGGATATGGATGCCCTCAGCGGCGTCCTACCTATGAGGCCCGAGAGCGAATGTGACAGTATCTCGATGATCCCTATCTTATCCAGCCCGTTGATCATTATGAACAGACCGCCGAGGAAGAGGATGGTGGACCAGTCGATCTCCCTCAGTATACTGGAGGGCTCTTTGCTCTGAATCATCATCAGGAACCCCCCGGCGAGGGCGACGAAGGGGAGGGTCAGGTCTATCCTCTCGTAGATCACGAAGCCGACTATCGTCCCAATTAAGATTACTGCGGCGGACATTTTCTCCCAATCCATCCGGGAGCCCCTCAAGCCGCTCACGTCGATGGCCCTCTCGATCCACTCGTCAAACTCCATCTCCCTGAACTCGGCCTGCGGCTCCGGGGAAGTCCTTCTTGAAGATCTTGACGAAGAACACCAGTATTGCGAGAGTTTGTACAGCGTTCATATATCCGCATTCTCACGAAGTTCTTCTTGTTCTGGGTGCATGGAACCCTTGAGCCTCTTATACTCCGATGTCAGCTTGTCGAGCGTGTTTTTCGTTGGCATGTTTTTCATTTATTCAATTTTAAGGATGTTTTGCTTTCTCAGCCAACGTACCTGGTTCTGGGTGTACCTGAAGAGGATGTCACCCCTATCCTCAGACTGGAAGTCCCACGGAGATATGAGAACGACATCGCCACGCCTAACCCAGTGACGTCTCCTCATCTTCCCTCGTATCCTGCACATTCGTTTGAACCCGTCTTGACAGGCAACCATCATCCTCTTTTGACCTAGGACCTTGTTCACGATTCCTAAGACATCGTTACCTCTAGGCAGGGTCATGGTGTCCCTGATACTCTTCTCGCTCTTAACTAACCTTTTACCCATTTTTTTAACTCCTGATAAACAGAGCTTTTTCTTTTAGGAGGACCATAATTTTCCTAGTGGCCTCCTCTGCATAACTCTCTTTTTTCGCCCCGGTGATGACTATCTTCCCGCTGTTGAATATGAGCATCACAACCTTGGGCTCTGCCATCCTGTAGACAGCGCCGGGGAACATCTCGGGCTCGTACATAACGTTATCCAGCAAATCCGCCATCCCTTCGAGGTCGACCCAGTCTCCCATGTCAGCGGTAGAGACGATGTTCTGGATGGTGATGTCCGGCTTTCCCTTGACTATGCAGCCCT
>DAOVEE010000107.1 GCA_030669135.1 Candidatus Bathyarchaeota archaeon
CTGCCCCAGCAAGTACGGCCTCGAGGGTCTCACCCAGTGCCTCGCTCTGGAGCTCAGATCCCACAACGTGGCGGTTAACAGCCTCAACGTCTCGGCGCCGGAGGGACTGAGGCTCAAACCCACCGAGATGACGCTACAGCAGGCCGAGGGCGTGCCCGAGGAGGCGAGGCGGCTATACGCGGACGACATCTCCATGGTGGAGTCCTTCGGGTACGCTTGGACGTTTCTAGCCCTTCAGAGAGGGGACGGCGTAACGGGGCAGCGGCTGAGCACCAGAGCCCTCGCCGAGGTGCTGCGGAGCGGCGGAGAGCAGGCCGCCTATGAGAGGTGGAGCGGCAAGCTCATGCAGGCCGTCTACACGCCCATCGACTGGCCCAAGAAGGTGAGGCATCAGACCCCTGACGGCGGGTGGAAGGAGCTGGTCTACTAGCCCAGCTCAGCTCTTATCTCGTCGACCAGCTCGTCGAACGAGGGGTCGCCGGCGAGGTTAGACGTCTTCAACGCTATATGGTCTAGGCCGGGGCTCCCCAAGCCAAGCCTCGCGGCCTCCCTGAACTGAGCGTGCTCCCATACGGGCATGTCCCTGACACTCACGGTGCCGTACCTACGCATCAGGGCGACGGCAACCGCGTCGTTGGCGACTATACTGTCGCATGCAATTATCACGCCTGGGCTCACCTCGTCCCCCGGGTCTGTGCCGTAGCCTGTGTTCATCTTCATGGCGTCGGAGACCACGAGGTCGACGCTGTAAGCCGTGTTAATCTCCTGAAGCTTCTCTACGTGCCGCTCCCCGTTGTGGAGCCATTCCTTGGCGTTCGCGTCGATGAGGCCCACACCCAGCTTCATGGCGCAGGTGAACGTGGCCGTCGAGTGGCTCCTCAGTATGGGCGTGAAAACCACCCGTTCCGCCTCGTATATCCGCCTGGGTATGGTGATCCCGTCCGGCCAATACTCGGCTTTGGGCGGCTGCACCCGTACCCAGTCCTCCTCCTCGAAGTACGCGAGGCCTAGGCCCAGCTCCTCCGCCACAGCCTTGATGCCCAGGTTCTCCACGGTGGCCCGCGTGGGCAAGCCACGGAACCTCCCCGACATGTCGCCGACGACTACCTGACCTGGATCAGCCCCAGCGGTGATGAGGGCCTCAGCTATCGCCCTCACCGTCTCCGAGTGGGTGTCCCGGGGGTACGGGTCGTCCGTGTTGCAGTTAGGCTTTATAATGATCTCTCCGTCGACGCCCTCGACTAGCCGTTCAAGGCCTCCGAGGAGCCGCAGCGCCTCTAGGACGCCTGAGGCACGGTCCCTCGTCTTAACGATGGCGACCTGGCTTCTGCCTCCCGCCCCGTAGAGGCTCTCGTGACATGGCTTACAGGGTACTCCGGGGGCCTCCGGCGGGTTCTCAGCCATCTCCCGGTATATCTTCATGGAGCCTTCGTGGGTTACCTTCATGTCGTAGGAATCTGTCGGCATAAGAATATAATTAAAGTGCTCCCCAACGGCAAGAATGGCCCCGGGGCTATACCAGAACCCGACTCCATAAATTCTATTATAATTGAACCTTCAAGGCAGGCGGAGGAAGCGAACGCGTCCACGGAGATCTAGTGATGGATGTTACTTTCAACTTTATTTTGTTGATGTCGGCAGGCGTAGCGTTCGTCATGGCCATACTAGTTTGGCTGAGGTACAGGATGCCCGGTTCCATTGTCGGCGGCTTCCTCATCGACTTGGGCAGTATCTGGAGCCTCACATATCTCATCCAAATTATAAGCGAGACCCCGGCCGACATCGAGTTATGGTACTCCATCCAGACCGCTTTTTCCTTCCTTGTCCCTCCTTTGTTCATTGTGTACTTGGCAAGGTACTTCGAGGTGGACGAGAAAACAAGTAAAAAATTCACCCCTATCGTCGTTCCTTCATTGGTGTTCGCGGGGCTCGCCGGCACCAACGGCAGGCACTGCCTCATGTGGAGCAACTCGGTCATAACGCCAAACAACCAGGTGGCTGTGGAGCACAGCGTCCTCGGCATCGTAGCGATATTACACCTCTATGTGCTTGTGGTCGCCGCCACCTACCTCTTCGTACACATGATATTGTCGAAGAGGAAGCTCTACAAGATAAGGGCCGTGACGTTCCTCCTCGTCATAGCCATATTCGCGGCCACATACGCGTTGTCTGTGCTGGGCTACTTCCCCAGCCAACGTAACATGACTCCGCTCATCTTCAACATCCTGAGCAGCGCCATCGTCCTCGTGAACCCTGAGTACCTATACAAGACCGACGTGCTCCCACTAGCATACGAGTCCATAATAGGTGAGATGAACGACGCCGCCATAATAGCCGACCACGAGTACAAGATAATCTGGTTGAACGACGCCGCCAAGAAGCTCACGGGGTTCAGCGAGGTCAGGTTCCTAGACATGAAGCTATGGGACATCCTCCCAGACATCTTCTACGTCAAGAGCAGGAGGATAATCAAGGAGAAGACAGGCGTAGAGTACATGGACAGAGTGTACGACTTGAGGATCACGAGCCTGATCGACGACTGGAACCAAGAGAGGGCACGCATCTTCATAGTCAGGGACATGACAGACGTGCTAGAGTACTCCAAGAGGCTTGAGAGGATAGTAGAGGAGAAGACGAAGGAGCTGCGAGACGCGGAGAAGCTCGTTATCATAGGGGAGACCACCATGATGGTGGGGCACGACCTCAGAAACCCGCTGCAGGTGCTCAAGGGTCTGAGCTACGGCCTCAAGAAGAGGCACGCGGACAAACCCGAGGCCATGGAGATCTTCGAGAAGATAGACAAGAGCATCTTCTACATGGACAAGATCGTATCAGATCTGCAGGCCTTCGGCAAGAAGAGGGAGCCCGACGCCAGGCTCTACCCACTCAAGGGCCTGCTGAACAACGCTTTGACCCAGATCGAGGTCCCGGGAGACGTCGAGATGGTGATGGAATTCCCGGAGGACTTCATGATCGCGGTGGATTGGTACCTGGTACAGAGACTGTTCATCAACCTACTCCTTAACGCTGTGCAGGCGATGCCCGACGGAGGCAGGATCTTCGTCAATGCCGAAAGTGGAGACGACGCCCACGTCATCATGATAAGGGACACGGGGATCGGCATACCGGAGGAGAACCTAGAGAACCTGTTCAAGCCCCTGTACACGACGAAGGCCAAGGGCACGGGGCTGGGGCTGGCGGTCTGCAAGAAGATAGTCGCCGCCCACAACGGCTCCATAAAGGTTGAGTCCGAGGTGGGAAAAGGGACGATCTTCACGATTACTCTACCGGCCTTCACTTCGGTGACTGCCCCTGAGAATCCTTTACTCGATATGATTGTTGAGAATAGTAACTAGTTTTACTCTTTCACTGGGACCATGTAGGAGTATAGGAACTGCTCCGCATGCAACGGGTCAGTTTCCAGATTCTTAACCCGGTTCAAGAGTATCTCGGGGTTCACCGGCTTAAGGAATACGCCACATACACCGCAGTCGAGCCTATTAATAGCATCAAACACTTCCAAGTAGCCAGAGACGAATATTATCTTTAACTTCTGGTTGATGACCTTCAGAGACTCCGCGAGCTTGTCCCCCCGGGTCCTGGGGAGCACGTAGTCCATGATGGCCAGCTGGACCTCGTTGTCTCTCATTATATTTACTGCCTCGTCTGCGTTGTTGGCAGTATAGACCACGTAGCCTTCATCCTCTAGGATAGATTTGAAGCTGCATATGATTTCCTGATCGTCGTCAACCAAGAGAATGTGGCTTGTCGTCAATATTATTTCTGGAATCGTCTAAACACACCGAATTTAAAGAGAATATGGTTAAGCGTTCCATCATATTCTGTTAAATCTTCAGGGCTTGGAACTGGGTGATCACTCTTCGTCTTGGGCGTCACCCGTCAAGGCTAGATAGCCGTTGATTAGGCCCACGGATCTCTCGATTCCCTGGTCGATCAGGAACAGCATCTCGGTGGGCGGCTCCATCTTGTGTCTGGCCACGTGTATGGCCATCTTCATGCTGTACAGGTTGTAGCGGAGGGACTTGAAGGAGTCGAGGAGCTTGTAGAGGAAGCCGTCGACTATCTTCTGCTCCTCCGCGGAGTCTCTCTGGAGGCGGAAGAGCACGTAGCTGAAGCCGAGGTAGCTCACCACGATGAGGAGATCGGCCCACAGGGAGGTCGGCCTCATGTTTATCATCAACACCTTGTTGAACCCCTTATCCTTGTGAATCAAGAAGAAGTCCACCGCAAAGTCAAGTATGATGACCATGAGGCTGGCTGCTAGACCCATGACAAACAGCATGTACGGTGATCGTCTTAGGCGTTGCATCGGACGGTTCTCCTCAGATACATGCCGATTTAAACTATATGAAAAATTGTATCATTAAAAAACTGATAATCATATATGTAGTGTATGGCTACATACAGATTATAATAAACGGTTTGAGAGGCTGGAGAATACAGTGTAGACATGGATATAATTTCAACCGTGATCGATCTATATTTTCGTGTAATGGAGTCCCTAAACGTTAGGAACATCAGCATAGCGATATTGGTGCTTATTATCGGGATCGAGTTCATGGAGTTCTTCGCCGAGAAGGATGAGAGGGAAAACGTCGGAGAGAAAAGAAGGACGAGGAAGAAGCCGAACATAAAGAAGATACTTAGCTTTGGCCGGGAGAGAAAAGGTATGCTCCTCATGGCCGATGAAGCGGACGTCAGTGACACGCCGAAAAGCGTTACGGCATCGAACCGTCCAACTCAAGCACAGAGGCCGAGGCTTAAAGCACTGGGTTTCGCATCTGAAGACAGGGCAGAGGTCATCGGCTCCAGGACCTATACAATAAGAACGGTGTTGGACGGTAACCACATCTACTTGGAGAAGGTAGAGGGCTAGCGCAGCTGATGATATACGGCTGTTATGGATTATATCAACATAATCTAAATATGAATTAAGGAGCCCGGAGAATTCATGGCGGAAGGAGGCAGCCATCACCATGAAAGACTTCTGTTGTTGTCGAAGGTCAAGAAGATCTGCCTCTGCTTCCTTCCCCTGTTCCTCGGGTACCTGTTGCTCCAGAACACGTTGAACATAGATGATCCTCTTGCCGTGTCCACGGGTCGAAGCATGGAGCCCAATATCCACGAGGGAGACATACTCGTCTTCAGGGGTGTCAGGCCTGAGGAGATCGAGGTGGGGGATGTGATCCTGTTCGAGGCGCCGGAGGAGATGGGCGAGCTCCTCCCGCCGAGGATCACCCACCGCGTGACAGAGATAAGACACGTAAATGGTGACATCTTCTTCAGGACGAAGGGAGACAACGCGCCGCTGGACACGTACGAGATCCCCGCGAGCAACATCGTCGGCCTCAACGTGGCCGTCATCCCTTACGTCGGGTTGCCCTTGTTGTTCGCGCAGAGGCCCGTTGGGATAATAGTGATACTGTTCCTGGTGGTCGCTCCGCAGTTTAGGGGGTATGAGGGATAGAGATACTGCGGATAGATCATGGAGACCTTGAGGACCTCCGCTACTTCATCACGTACATCAAGGAGAACAACATGAAGATCGACGAGGTGAACGACATGCTCTACTACCTCGCAGAGAAATACGAGTTCAACCCCCTGAAGTACAAGATTAACCTGTTGACAGGCATCGTGACCCCGAAGGAATATGACTACTTCTTAGACCCAGAGATCATGGACTACGACTCACTTGAAGGCGGGGCAGGCGTCGAAGACTATCAAGAAAGAGCATCCACGCCGCCGGGGGATGCCGATGAATGTTTTGTGGAAGAACATCCTAGACGAGTAGTGGAGATAGAGGATAGCGTGGACGGGATAAGGACTTACAGGTTCTACGCTGAGGAGATGAAGGCAGAGTACATGGACATCAATCAAGGTGGCGGAGACGAGGTGATGCAGGTGAGCCTCGAAGAGAACCTGAAACATCTGGAGGAGTGGATAAACCGCAACCAGTTAACGTATCTTGAGGCCCGAAAGATGGTGTCTTCCTTGGAGCTGAAGAGGAAGATCAGGGAGATTTCTCCGGGTTCCGCCGACGTCATGGAATCGGCTTTGTTGAACGAGTTCGAGGCCTGGATAAAGCGTCGTATGCTGAACTACTTCAACGTCAGGATGATGATAGCCAAGCTTGGTCAAGAAGAGGAACAGGCTAGAATGGAAAAAGCCTTGGCAAGATAGACGATGAACCCAGAGAGTTACTCGAAGAGTAGGCGGAACCTGGAGGCGCTTTTCGTCTTATCTGTCTTACTTGTATCGGCGTACATGTTCTCCCGCATGGTGAAGAAGCCATCGGAGACCCCAGAGACCCCGGAAACCTTGGGTTTCATCGACTTCGTGGTCTATAAGAGCCATTACAACGCCTCCAGCGGCATGATAACCGTCTATGTTGATCAGAACGGCACCGTGGCTGCGAGCGATGTTCACCTCTTCCTGATACGTGATCTGGAGTGGAACATAGAAAACGTGGAGCCGGAGGAGTTCATCAAGATAT
>DAOVEE010000127.1 GCA_030669135.1 Candidatus Bathyarchaeota archaeon
CGAATCACGTCGTCCCCTTCACCGTGCAGCTCCCTCTCAGCCTCGCTGCGCACGACGGTGAAGAAGGGGTTGAAGGCCACCGTCAGCCCCAGGTCGGCGCACCGCTGCCAGTAGTACCACACTAGGTCCGGGATGGTGGTGACCCCCGGGACGACGGCCTTCCCGCTGTAGCACTCCGCGATCAACGCGTGGGCCACCTTAACCACGTGCTCGTAGAGCCCCACCTCGCTGTCCGTCAGCGTCGCCAGCCACCGAGTCGCGCATGCCTCGGCCGAGACCAGCCTATCCACGTACCTCTGGGGCAGCGCCTCCACCAGCTGGTTGTACAGGTTGTGGGTGAGCCCGCCGGCGGCCCACTGGATGGAGCCCGTGTTGATCCCGATGCGCATCGGGTCCCTCTCCTCCACGATGCCTCCGAGAAGCTTCCACTGCTCCCTGTGATGCCTCCTCCCCGGCCACGGCTGATCGTACAGGTCCTTGGTGTCGGTGAAGGAAAGGTTGATCCGCTCCACGCCCAGCTCCGGCCCCCTGTCGTAGAAGACCAGCATCTGGAGTATGGGGCACCACGTGTCCATGGGTATCATGGTCTCATAAACCGGGTCCAGGTCGTCCTCCTGGCAGATGATCAGCCACATGTCTAGACCCGCCTCCCTCATGGCGGTGGGAAGCACCTCTTCAAGCCTCTCGGCGAGCACCCGGCCTATTATCTCGGACCGCTCACGCATGGACAGAACCTTGGGGAACCCCTTTGAGATTCGATCATGTCTAGCCATATATGGAAACCCGTCGACCAACGAGAATAGTTTAACGGTCTACACCAACAGGCATAGGACAAGACAGGTTAGCTACTTTTTTTCCTCCGTCTCCTCGGGCTCGGCTCTCTCCCTGAGCTTCTCCTCGATGACCGCAAGGACCTCATTCATGTCCACGGGCTTCAGCAGGTAGGAGTCCGCGCCGAGGCTGAGGCTCTCAGCGGCGTTCTCCAGGGAAGGGAAACCCGTCAGCATCACCTTGACCGCCCTAGGCTGCAGCAGGTTGGCCTTCCTCAACAGATCCGTCCCCGTGATGTCCGGCAGCCTGTAGTCGAATACCACCACGTCGTAGAGGTTCTCGCTGAGCTTCACCTCGGCCTCCCCGCCGTTACTCGCCGAGTCGACTGAGTAGCCGAACTTCTCGAGGAACAGGGTGAACGTCCTCACGATGTCCTCTTCGTCGTCGATGAGAAGAACCCCGGGTCTAGCCTCGTCCATGTCTCTGCTCCCCGAAATATTACCTGTATTGAAGAGTTTCACCTATATCTTCTTTGTCGGGGGAACACGTCTCCATATTCTCCCCATTCCCATGCTGGGCTAAACCTACACATTTATTATTCACATGTAAACCCTGAACCGCGTATGAGCGAGCTGGAAGAGGAGCCCCTGAAGACCACGCCGGCGCTCATGGCGACCGGGTTCACGATGATGTTCAGCGACAGCCTCAACAACAGGTTCAACAACCTCCTCGTAGCCGCGTCGGGCGCCACCGTGAACCAGATGGGGTTCCTCCAGGGCGCCAAGAGCCTTAGCAGCAACCTCCTCCAGCTCGTGTTCGGCAGACTCATCGACAGGTACGGAAAGAAGAGGTTCATCGCGGCGGGCCGCATACTCAACGCCGGCGCCATTGCCGCGTTGCTCCTGTTCGACGCCCCGGAGCCGCTTATATGGCTGGTGATTCTAAGCAGCTTCTTCTACAGCATGACTAGACCGTCCTGGAGCAGCCTCCTGGGAGACTACACGACCGATCGCACCAGGGGCGTGACCATAGGGTTGATCAACAGCGTCAGCCAGATGGGCAGCTTCTTCGCCATGATCATAGCCTTCGCCATAAGCATAACGGATCAAGGCGAGACCACGATCGAGAGCTTCTCCCTGGTGCTCACCTTGGCGGCCGCCGCCAGCCTAGTGAGCGGCGTGCTCGTGCTCTTCACCAAAGAGAAACCCCCCAAGGGCGCCAGCCAGAGTTTCGAGCTCAACCGACTGATAAAGGACCCCAGGCTCACCCGCTACCTCCTGCTCAATTTCATGTACGGCATGGGGATGAGCTTCGCGTGGCCCCTCTTCCCCCTGGTCATCACCCACAGGCTCCGCATGAAGGTGTGGCAGATAAGCACCCTGAGCCTCACAAGCAGCCTGGTCAGCACCCTCACACAGAGGAGGCTGGGCGCTTTCATGGACAGGATCGGTAGGAGACCCATCATCGTGCTGAGCCGCGTCTCCATGGCCGTGGCCCCCGTCGCCTACGCCGTGGCGACCCAGTGGTGGCACATAGCCTTGGCGGAGCTCTTCCTAGGCGTCGGGATGGCCGCGTGGATGAGCAGCGAGTCCACCTACGTCATAGACCTAGCCCCAGGGGACCTGAGGGCCACCTACCTCGCCAGCAGCACCACGGCGTTCGGGATCGCCTGCTTCATAGGAAGCAACGTGAGCGGCTACGTCATCGACGCCTACTTCGGCGGCCTAGAGGGGCTGAGCACGGGGCTCTTCTTCTCCGCAGCCCTGCGCGTGGTCTTCGGCCTCGCCTACCTCAAGGCATACGAGTCCATGGGGGACGCAGAGTAATAGTAAAAAACGGCTCCACGTATATAGTAATAGGTGAAAGTTTTGGAGGTTAAATGGCTAGGACACGCCTCGTGGAAGGTGAAGACAGGCGGCACGACCATCTACATCGACCCATATGAGGGCGAGTACGACGAGGAGGCCGACCTGATCCTCAGCACCCACCACCACGACGACCACTGCAAGGTGGACAAGATAAAGAAGGTGAAGGGCGACAACACCGTGATAGTGGCTCCCCCCGAGTGCGGCAAGAAGATAGGCTCACCCGTGAAGAGCCTGAAGCCAGGAGAGTCAGCGTCCTATGGGGACGTGACGGTGGAGGCGGTGGAGGCATACAACTACAAGCGGTTCAGGAGCCCCGGGACGCCTTTCCACCCCAAGGGGATAGGCGTCGGGTACCTGGTGAAGGCAGAGGGCAAGACCGTCTACCACGCCGGAGACACCGACTTCATCGACGAGATGAAGAAACTGAAGGGAATAGACCTGCTCCTCATCCCAAGCGGGGGAACCTACACCATGGACAACCCGGAAGCCGCCGAGGCGACCATCGCGATGAACCCCGCCAAAGCGGTGCCCATGCACATATGGGACACCGACCCGTCGGAGTACAAGAAGATGGTCGAAGCGGGCTGCGACACCGAGGTCATAGTGATGAAGCCAGGCGAGGTCATCACCCTCTAACCACCCTTTTTTTACGCCCTCACGACGAGAACCCTGTATATTCCTCGAATATTCTTCGCATGACCACCCTGTAGGCTGGGTAGTACGCCTCGCGGTAGGCGGCGGAGTGGTGACGCGGCTCCGGACCCGCCTCCTCGAGGCTCCTGTCGTACAGACGGATCGTTTCATCGTCGAAGTCCCGGTCTTGCTCCGCCGCGGCTTCCTTGAACATCCCCCAAAGCGAGACGAACTCGGTGGGGTCACCCTCATATTCAGCTGACTTCAACATGGCCCTGTACAGGGTCCTGAGGTCTCCCCCCTGCCTAAGGTATGGTCTCAGGTTCACCCTCACGATTCTCCCGTCAACCGAGACGAGTTCAACCAGAGGCTCGTCAAGATGATCCAACTGGTCTACTCTCTCCGCCTCCTCCTTGAGCCTCTCCCATGCCTTCTCGCCCATGATGTGGGAGACCCCGAACACCCCCTGGTACAGCAGCTTGTATACGTCCCTCACCTCCATGCGGGGGCGCCTCCGCAGGTGTTCAATCAGGAACGCCCTGAAGCTCTCCTCATCCATCTCATGCTACCCCATGTACCGGGCGTGGGCCTATGCTATCCTCCCTCGGGACAAGCCCGATGGCGTCTGTGGGGCAGGTCGAGACGCATAAGCCGCATCCGAAGCAGTTGGAGACATCGTACTGCATCTTCCCGTCGGTCATGCTTCTAGCCATGAAGACGCATCTGTCCACGCAGACGCCGCAGTCTATGCAGCTCTCCACGTCGTCCTCTGCGACGTAGCTGGATGTAAGCACCTGGGTGGATATCCCAAAGCGCAGCAGCCCACCCAGCGTGTGGCAGCAGCGTGGGCAGCAGCTGCAGATAACCGTCGGCCTGTCGTCACCTTTCATGGTGTAGGCCATGTGTACCAGCCCCGCCTTGTGGCTCATCTCCAGAGCCTCGACGGCCTCCCCGAGGCTCACCTCTTGGGGGTTGTATTCTTCAGACTCGAGAGCCTGATCGGCAGATCTGTCCAAGTTCAGACAGGTCCTCTGGGGAGAGTCGCAGTTACCGTACTCTGCTTTGCAGCCGCAGTCCTGTAAGACGATCTTCTCGGCAGCTCTTAGAATCTCTTTCATCTCGCTTAGATCGTAGACCCGGTGCTCGGCCTCTACCATGACGTTCACGGGGACCGTGACGGCTTTATCGAGGTCGTCCGCGATCTCTCTCAGCCTCTCTTCCGTGTAGTCTCTGGAGTACCTCTGCCCCATCCTTGTCGGCATAGAGGGACATGATTTATGGCTGGATTTAAGGTTTATAACTCGATTAATCGACTCGTTGTAGGGAAATTCACGCTATCTGATAAAAGTATAAATAAACCTTAGACGTTCTTCAAGTTATTATCCTCATGGGTGAGAATAAGAGGGAGATTTGGTAAGTTCATTACTGATTTTTCCCTCATGGACTCGCCATGATGAAAACGTGACAGGGGACGGATGCTAGAATGTCTGAATACGAGCCCATGCGGGTGTCGACGGGGGTAGCCGGGCTTGACGAGATGCTTGGAGGAGGTATGCCGGAGGGGAGCATACTCCTTGTAAGCGGGGGCGCGGGCACAGGGAAGACAATACTGTCGCTCCAGTACATAGTGTCAGCGGTGAGCAGGGGCGAGCCATGCGTGTACATCTCGCTAGAGGAGCCAATGAAGAAGAAGATCGAGTACGCCAGGGCGTTCGGCTGGGATCTCCAGAAGGCGATAGACGACGACCTGCTGGATGTCCTCGACCTATACATGATCCCCCAGTCCCAGGGCTACGTCGAACTCTACGAGCGCGTACGGGGAAAGCTTCAGTTCACCATAGAGAAGGAGATCGAGAACCTGGTGAAGAGGGTCGACGCTAAGCACGTCCTCCTTGACCCCCTGACGAGCATACTGGTCCATGAGCAGAGGTCAGGCAAGAAGAGGATCATAATAGGTCAGCTGTTCGACCAGATCCGCCGGGTGGCCTGCTCCGCTGTGATAACCACGGAGGGGCTTCCCAGAGAAAACGAGTTCTACATGGAGCACTTCCTAGCCGACGGCGTGATCCAGCTTCAGAAGGACGTCATCGACTTCAAGCTCATCAAGACGCTGATGATCAACAAGGTGCGCGGCATCGACTTCGACGAACAGCCCCACAGATACGTCATAAGCAGCA